>DCTH01000105.1 GCA_002329495.1 Syntrophothermus sp. UBA1445
TGGGGCTTTTCAATCTGCTGCCGGCGTTGCCCCTGGATGGAGGCAGGGCTATTAAAGCTTTGCTTTCCATGAAATTGGGGTTGCGGGCGGCAACGGTAATCGGCTCCTGGTCAGGGCAGGTTCTGGCCCTGGTTCTGTTTATCGCGGGTCTTTATTTCGGTTTGCAGGATCCCTACGCTTTGAACCTGCTTCTGGTGGCGGGTTTTCTAAGTTATAAGGCCCGTGAAGAACTGCAGATGCTGCCGTATGGGTTCACCCGCTATCTGTTACGAAAGCGGCTTATGCTGGCGGAAAACGGTATGGCCCCCGGGCTGTTAACCGTTGCTCATAGCCGGGTCAGGGTAGGCCGGGTTTTGAACCGCAACTTGCCGGAGACCATTATGGTAGTCCTGGTGATCGACACCGGAGGAAAACCCCTGGGGGTTTTGACCGAAAGGATCCTGATTGAGGCAATGCTGAACCAGGGACCTATGATAACCCTGGGTGAGCTGCTCGGAGCGGATCAAGGCTTTGAGGACCAACCGGTTTAGGTTTGGTCTTGGTGTACTCACTGCGGAGTCCGATATTATGACGGCTGGAAAGAACATTCCCTTATAACAAGAATGGAAGGTGCTATGCTTAAGACCAAACTAGCCCGGGTTCTGCCCCAGGTGAGTAAACCGGCCAGGTACACGGGGAGCGAACTGAACGCCATACACAAGAGTTGGGACGAGGTATCGGTCCGCATGGTGTTCGCTTTTCCCGATGTCTATGAGGTTGGTATGTCACACATGGGAGGCAGAATACTTTATGGCCTGGTAAACAATCATAAGGAATTTTTGATGGAGCGGGCGTTTGCCCCCTGGCCGGATATGGAAGAGAAGATGAGACTGAGCGGCATTCCTCTGTTCAGCCTGGAATCAGTAAGACCCGTGGGGGATTTCGATGTGGTGGGATTTTCACTGCAGTATGAGCTCTCTTACAGCAATGTGCTGAATATGCTGGATCTGGCTGGTATACCCCTGTTTTCACGGGATCGGGATGAATCTCATCCCCTGATTATCGCCGGGGGGCCCAATGCCTTTAATCCCGAACCCCTGGCCGATTTTATGGATGCCTTTGTTATCGGGGATGGGGAAGAGGCCATAATGCAGGTGCTTGATTCGGTCAGGATGAACCGCGGTCTTCCCCGGGATTTACAGTTGCTGGCCCTGGCCAAAACTCAAGGGGTTTACGTACCCCGTTTTTATGAAGTCCGGTATAATATTGATGGCACGGTAGCCGGAATGGACCGGGTACTGCCAGGGGTACCTTCCCGGGTAACCAAAGCGGTGATACCGGACCTTGATCAGGCCTACTTTCCGACTGATCCAGTGGTACCGTATCTGGGAATCATCCATGATCGTGCGGTTCTGGAAGTCATGAGGGGTTGCCAGCGCGGATGCCGTTTCTGCCAGGCGGGGGTTATTTACCGACCGGTACGGGAGCGCTCGGTTGAGAGACTCAGGGAGATTGCCCGCCAAACCCTACGGTCGACCGGCTTTGATGAGATATCCCTGGCCAGCCTTAGCAGCGCTGATTATTCCGGCATTGAACCGCTGACCAGATCGCTGATTGATGAACACGGACCTTGTGGGACCGGGGTTGCACTTCCTTCACTGCGGGCCGATGCATTCTCGGTAGGGTTGGCAGAGCAGGTCCAACGGGTGCGTAAAACCACCCTGACCTTTGCACCTGAGGCCTGGACTCAGAGGTTGCGTGACGTCATCAACAAGAACGTTACCGAGGAGGATCTCTTCCAGGCTGCTGAGGCGGCATTCAGCTCCGGGTGGAATTCCATCAAACTGTATTTTNNATGGTTGGGGGTTAAGCTCTATTTTATGCTGGGATTGCCGACTGAGACCGATGAGGACCTGGACGGGATAATCGATCTGGTGCGAAAGATCAAGCGTTTGGCGGCCGAGCGGTCTAAGCGCCCCCCCAAGATTCATGTTGGGTTNNCTTCTTTGTACCCAAACCCCATACCCCGTTTCAGTGGGAACCACAGATTACCAGGGAGGAAATGGAGCGAAAACGCCGGTACATAATGGAAAATGGCCGGATCAAGGGAGTAAAATACGACTTTCATAGCCCGCCAACCAGCTACCTCGAAGGCATAATTTCCCGGGGAGACCGGCGCCTGGGTCAGGTTATCCTGAAGGCCTGGCAGCGGGGAGCCCGCTTCGATGGCTGGGGGGAGTACTTTAAACTGGATCATTACCTGCTGGCCCTGGAAGAGGCCAGGCTCGACCCTGAGTTTTACGTAAGCCGTCGCCGCGGCCTGGATGAGGTTTTTCCCTGGGACATCATTGATACCGGGGTAACTTCCGAGTTCCTGAAAGCGGAGAGAGAGCGGGCATACCAGGCTCTGCCTACCCTGGATTGCCGGGAGGAAGGCTGTCAGGACTGTGGGATCTGTTCCGGGTTGGGAGTGGATCTGCAGGTGAAGGGTGGTTGTTAGATGCGCTGGCGGGTAGAATATGAAAAAGGGCCCGTTATCAGGTATCTGTCTCACCTGGATATGGTGAGGCTCTGGGAGAGGTTGCTCAGAAGGAGCTATCTCCCGATTCAGCTTACCCAGGGTTTCAACCCTCACCTCAAGTTGTCCCTGGGAACCGTACTGCCGGTAGGATTGTGGGGGAAAAGGGAATACCTCGACATGGAGCTGGAAGAGGACATCAAACCGGATGAGTTACGTTCCCGGCTCGAGCAAGTAGCACCACCGGGGATTCGCGTCCATCGTCTGCGGAGCATTTCTTCGGGAGCACCATCGTTGATGGCGGCAGTAAACACTTCCGCTTACGGGATCATGTTTCCCGGGGAACTGGAAGAACGAGTAAGGGACGGTGCCAGCAAAATGAAAGAGGCTTCCGAGATCCGAGTTTTACGCCCCAAGGATCAGCAAGAAGTCGACATTCGGCCAGGCATTGTGAGCCTCAAATGTTTTCCGGCAGATGGTGAGTGTATCCTGGAGTCTCTGGTTATTACCGGGAGCCGCGACGCGGTTCGGTTTCCGGAACTGGTGCTGGCCCTGGCTGATTTTGGTTTGCATCAGGAGAGTATGATAGATTTCTGGAGAGAAGCCAACTACGTAAGATCAAATGGAGTATTGAAAGACCCTTTGGAGCTTGATTAGAAGGATGTAATATGTGTGCGAAGACAACTGATTATAGAGAGATATCCATGGGAGACCCGACTGGCCATCGTGGAGGATGGACGTCTGGTTGAACTTCACTACGAAGAGGATGATGACCGGGTTGGTAACATCTACAAGGCCCGGGTAATGAATGTTTTGCCTGGACTTTCGTGTGCCTTTGTCGACCTGGGATATGATAAGAACGCCTTTCTGTACCAGGGGGATCTGAGAGGGGTTAAGCCTAACACTCCTATCGGCGATGTGCTCAAAAGGGACAATGAGATACTGGTACAGGTGAAGAAAGAGGAGGTCCCGGGGAAGGGGGCCCGGGTGACTACCCATCTTACCCTGCCAGGACACTACCTGGTTTTTCTTCCTTACCAGAATGATGTCAGCATATCGCGCAAGGTGAAGGACCCTGAGTTAAGAGATGAATTGCGGACTTATCTCAGAGGGTTAAAACCCGAGAATTCAGGATTAATCGTGAGGACGGCCGGAGCACTGGCCCCTTTGCAGGATCTGGCCGCAGAGTTAGAGACCCTTTATGCCAAATGGCAGCAGATATGTGACCTGGAGAGGCATATGGCAGCTCCGGCTCTGATCTACAAGGACCTGGATGTGGTACACAAGGTCCTGCGAGACTATATCGATGGCAAAACTACCAGCATCGTATTGAATAACCGGGAACAGGCCGAACTCATTAAAGAACTTATAAGCCAGGATGCTGCCGCCCGGGGTATCAAAATCAAGGTGGAAGATGCACCCCTGGAAAAGCTGGGTCTGGAAAAGGAAATCAAGCGCCTTACCAAGTCGCGGGTCTGGCTGAAGAGCGGGGGATTCTTGATCATTGAAGAGACCGAAGCCATGGCGGTCATTGATGTGAACAGCGGCAAGTACACCGGCAAGCGGCAGTTGAATGAGACAATTCTCAAGACCAATCTGGAAGCGGCCCATGAGATTCCCCGACAGCTGCGGTTACGGGGCATCGGGGGCATAATACTGATCGACTTCATAGATATGAAGGAAAAAAGTCATCGCAATGAGGTTTTGCAGGCCTTGGAACAGGAACTGTACCAGGACAAAGCTCACAGCAGAGTCCTGGGGATTACCCGGCTGGGATTGGTCGAGATGACACGCAAGAAGAGCAGGGCCAGCCTCCGCACTGTGCTGGCGGAGGAGTGTCCGGTGTGTGAGGGTAAGGGCCGGACTCCGAGCAATAAGGAGATATGTCACGAGATAATGCGTCAGGTCTACAATCTGGGACGGCGCTCCGGCAAAACAATTCAAGTTGAGGTTCTCCCCGAGATCCTCCCCCATCTGCAGGAAGAATCAAGGCATATCAACCAGATCAAGGATCACCTGGGCAAGGATATTGTATTCTCGCCCAACCCTGACCTGGAAGAGTATTATCGCATTCGGTAGTAATAGGAATTGGGACAGAGCAACGGGGCAAGCCGGGGACGGTTCCGCGTATCCCAATTATAATGCGATTCGGGGGGCGGTAATCGTCTCCCGCAGTCGGGCTAACAGGTTCTCGTCTCGTATTAACCGGTCACGGATGTCAAGGCAGGTATTTTCTTCGACCTGGATGGTCCAGGAGGCTACCTTGCTGCCCAGGACTACCGCCTCGCGGAGAGGCAGCCGGCGGATGAGACCCATGACCGTTCCGGAGAAAAATGCATCGCCGGCGCCGCTGGAATCGATAACTCGGGTCTCAAAAGCCGGTTGATACCCTTGTTCACCGGTTCTGGAATCAACATAAACTGAGCCTCGCGGACCCAGGGTTATGACCATCGAGGACAGGCCTTCACTTTTAACAAAGTTTTTCAGTACCTGCAAGACCTCATCAATCTCCGACCCGGTTATTTCCTTGCCGATCAAACGTCCCGCCTCCACCTCGTTACAGATAAAGCATTCCGTCTGGCTCAAAAGATCCCGGTGCTTCAGGATTACGTCCAGGTTTCCGGGAATACCGTAAACCGGCTTTTTATGCTGTCGGCTCAAATCGATTACCTTTCTTGCAATCTCGGCGTTCAAATCTATTTCCAGTACCACATGGGTGACCCGCTCCATGATTTCCGGGCCCTTATCAGTCACCAATCTCTGCAGCAGAGTGAGGTCAGGCATCTGGGAAATCGAACCTGCCAGATCTCCCTTTTGGTCCAACAGGGCCAGCCAGAGGCCCATCCCGTGGCTTCTGCCCACTCCCAGGTAATCCAGGTTAACCTGCGCCTGCCGCAAACGGCGGGCAACCTCTTCACCCATGGCCGATTCATCGATAGTGGATACGAAAACTACCTCCAGGTTTAACAGAGACAAGTTCTGGGCCACATTGCGGCCTACCCCACCGTGAACAAACCTGATGCTGCCCAGGTTGCGTCCATAGGGGTTATAGAGGTGTCTGGCGAATCCCTTACAGTCCATGAAAACGGTTCCGATCACAGCGACGCTTGGTTTCATCAGTCTCCTCCCGGTGTTGGATTAATTAACCTCAGCTTCTAATTAACCACAAAGGGGTGTAACTCCTGCCGCTTCCCAAGCAATAAGCCAATATATGTTTTAGAAGTGCAAGCTCCGCTTGAGGTATCGCGTAATTACAGTTAAGCAGTCCTGCTGGCAGCCAGACCAGCATTGCCATGGGGAGGAAAATAATGGAGAGCTTAAATAACCTTATGAAAAATGATCGGGCATGGGTAACAGGGGTAAGGCTCATCGCCCTGGCGGTTTTGATCGGGGTGATCGTCTTCTATGCCGCCATTCGACCGGCCTGGACCGCACCGGGGGTGGCCAATGCCGATGGGGTTTCGTACCGGATAGAAGGACAGAATATAATTTTGTCCTGGGGTGAGAAACCGACCGGAGGGTATGCCATAACCATTGATTCTTTGGAGGTTAGAGAGGACACCCTTGCGGTTACTTACTCTTTGACAGCTCCGGCACCGGGGGATATGGTGACTCAGGCCCTAACCTACCCCCAGGTTACGGCAGTAATTCCAGGTGCAACTAAACCGGCGAAGGTCGAGTTAAACAGAAATGGCCTTAATCCATCCAGGACTTTGCAGCCCAAGTCTAACCTTCTGCCCTCAGTGGGCTCACTTGACAACCTCAAAAAGCTCCTGGAGCAGTTTACGGAGAGCAGCCAGGACTACCCCTACTATTTTCGGGCTGAGGCCCAAAAGACCAAAGAGTTAGCGGTCGGTTCCGCTGCTCCAGCGGATTCGAACATAATACGGAATGATGCACAATCTAACGATTACTCGGGAACCAACGTGCAGGTTACCGGAGTGGATGAGGCCGATGTGGTCAAGACGGACGGAAGCTACATCTATCAGGTCAACAACCAGGAAATCAAGATAATCAGAGCTTACCCGGTCNNCCGGTCTCGAAGCTTCAGGTGTTGTCAACCATAGGATTCGCGAACACCAACTTTAATCCTCAGGAGCTGTACGTGGATGGAAACCGGCTGGTGGTAATCGGGTCTTCTTACTCAGAACCGATTTATCGGTCGGAAAAGACCAAGGTATCAAGTATTTATCCGCCACCAATGGGCAGTCAGTTTGTCAGGGCCCTGGTCTACGACATTACTGACCGGACCCAGGTGAAAAAGATTCGCGAGGTTGAACTGGAAGGGAATTACCTATCATCTCGTAAAGTCGGAAACAGACTGTACCTGATTGCTAATAAATGGATCAATTGCTATTTGCCCGAACCGGCTAAAGATGTTGATCTCCGGCCTTATTATCGTGATAGTGCGGCCGGTGACAAGCTGTTGGCAGTAGATTATTCGTCCATCCGGTACTTTCCNNGGGGGCCGGAGAAAACATTTACTGCTCGGAAAAGAACCTTTATGTGGCCATTAGCCAATGGCAGTACCATCCCCGGCCGCTGCCAGTTGGTAACCGGGTTATGCCGGAAATGGTCGCTTCCCAGGAGAGCAAAACCAGGGTATATCGTGTGGGTTTGAACAACGGGCGCCCTGAATGTACCGGACAGGGTGAGGTGCCGGGGACCATCCTCAACCAGTTTTCTATGGATGAGCATGAAGGTTATTTCCGGATAGCGACAACTACCGGGGAGATGTGGAGTACCGATGAAGGGACCTCCAAGAATAATATCTATGTCTTAAACGATCAAATGAACATAGCAGGTCGGTTGGAGAACATTGCTCCGGGTGAAAGGATCTATTCCACCAGGTTTATGGGCGACCGGGTTTATATGGTGACCTTCAGAAATGTCGATCCGCTCTTCGTAATCGATCTTAAGAACCCGCAAAAACCGATAATTCTGGGAGCGTTAAAGATACCGGGCTACAGCGATTACCTGCATCCCTATGACGAAAACCACATAATCGGGTTCGGCAAGGATACGGTGGAGATTAAAGCGGGAGATGGATCACAGGCCTTCTACACCGGGATGAAGATTGCGATGTTTGACATCACTGATGTTACCAAGCCGCGGGAGATGTTCAAAGAGATTATTGGTGACCGGGGGACCGAATCGGAACTCCTGCACAACCATAAAGCGCTTCTCTTTTCCCGGGAACGAAACCTCCTGGCCTTCCCGGTGACAGTTATGAAGGTTCGACAAAAAGCATCGGTCAGTGGCATGCCGCAGTATGGAGAGTTCGAATTCCAGGGTGCTTACGTTTACCGGGTAGACCTGAAACAGGGCTTTAAGCTTCAGGCTCGGATTTCCCATCTGACTGACGAGGATTACCTCAAAGCCGGTGGTTATTGGTACAACAGCAACCGGAACGTAGAACGAATCTTGTACATAAACGACGCGCTCTACACGCTTTCCAAAGCAAGAGTTCGGGCCCATAATCTCAATACATTCAAGGAAGCTGGCAATCTCTGGCTTTAGGCGTATTTGAACGGAAGCAAGGGTTTATAAATCCTGGCTTCCGTTTTCCCACCCACNNTCCGCCAAATACTCCGTTTCCCATTCTATCCCATCTTTATGTTCGATCCACATTGGGGCAGGAATTGGACGGTTATGGAAGAATATTTAATGCCAGGAACTATTTCAATAATAAGAGGGGGTAATTCAATGGAAATTAAAAAGATCGGAGTATTGGGAGCGGGTATCATGGGAGCGGGTATTGCTCAGATCTGTGCCGAGGCCGGATACGAGGTTATCCTGGTGGATGTAGCCGAAGCGTTTGTCAATAAAGGCTACCAGGGCATAGTTAAGAACTGGACAAAGGCGGTGGAGAAGGGTAAAAGGACGGCTGAGGATCTGGAGAAGTTCAAGGCTTTGATCACCACCAGCCTGGATAACCAGGATTTCAAAGACTGTGATGTAATAATAGAGGCCATAATCGAGAATATCGATATCAAGAAAAAGGTGTTTAAAGAGCTGGGAGAGATTTGTAAGGATTCCGCAGTCCTGGCCAGCAACACCTCAGCCCTCAGCATCACCGAGATCGCAACCGCCAGCGGTCGGCCGGAATCAGTTGTAGGAATGCACTTCTTTAACCCAGTCCCGGTAATGAAGCTGGTAGAGGTTATACCGGGAGCCGTGACCAGCGAGACCGCGGTAGAAACCATCACCGAGCTAAGTAAAAAAATTGGCAAGGAACCGGTCAGAGCTCAGGAGACGCCAGGCTTTATAGTCAACCGCATACTGGTCCCCTATATGAATGAAGCCGCAATGCTGTATCAGGAAGGGGTCCCGGCCGAGGCGATTGACCAGGCCATGAAACTGGGAGCGAATATGCCAATGGGTCCCCTGGCCTTGGCGGATCTGGTAGGCCTTGATACCTTGCTTATGATCTGCGATTACTATTGGAGAGAGTTCGGGGACTCAAAATACCGCGCCTCACTGGCTTTGAGAAACAAGGTGCGTGCCGGACATCTGGGAAGAAAGACCGGAAAAGGCTTCTACGACTATACCAAATAAAAGCAGCAGCTTAACAACGCAGCAGAAGATAATGGTGCCTGTGCCAAAATTGACATTAACATACCCCTGATAGGAATCGGCTGCTGATAGAGCAGCCAGATAAATTAATAGACTTAAAGTTAACATAAAAATCACCCTTTCGAGAAAGGGTGATTTTTTCGCCCAATTTATCGATTGTTCGACATAGGGGGTGTCGCTGGGGGTGGGTATCTGACTTGAAGTAGAATCCGGGTGTTCCCAGAAATGCCTTTAAAGTCAGGTAAGAACATGGTCATGAAAAATACGCAATCATAAGTCTGATCTACTTACAATTAAATAAGATTAAATCCTCCATTCTCCGATATACGGCTACTCGCCCTAAAAAAGAGGGATATAGAATAATTTAGGGAATTTATAACGTTACGGGCTTTTGTGGAATTAGTCCCCTATTACAATCCATAATACCTGAAGCAGTTACGATATCCAGGATCAACGGGGGAACAAAACGCCAACAGCGACTCCCCGGTATAATCGGGGAGTTTATTACTACAATGGGACAAATTCCGCAGCCAAGGGCAACAACCCTTGATTAATGTTTAATGAGGGCGATTATTAACCTGTCTTAGGGCCACGAAACTGTGGCTTAAATAAAGGAGGGATTAGATGGCGCTTGACCGGCAACAGTTTAATGATATCCTGGAGCAACTACCTGCTTACCTGATCCTGTTGACCCCCGATTATCAAGTTCCTTTTGCTAACCGCTTCTTTCGGGAGCGTTTTGGTCAAGCTCATGGTCGGCGCTGCTATGAGCATCTGTTCGGAAGGGACGAACCCTGTGACATCTGTGAGAGCTTCGTAACCTTGGAAACCGGCAGGCCGCATGAGTGGCAATGGAATGGTCCGGATGGCCGCAATTATCATATTCTTGACATCCCGTTCACTGACGAAGACGGCTCAACTCTAATCCTGGAGATGGGCATTGACGTAACCAAATACAAGCAAGCCGAAGAGGAGTTACAAAAAGCCCATGATGCCCTGGAATCAAGTGTTGCGGAGAGGACAGCGGAGCTCAATCAGGAGTTGGCCCAGCGTCTACAGGCCGAGGAGGCCTTCCGGGAAACCAATGCATACCTGGAGAACCTGATCAATTATGCCAACGCTCCCATAATTGTCTGGGATCCGGATTACAAGATCGTTCGTTTCAACCATGCCTTCGAGCGTCTGACCGGCTACGTGGCTGATGAGGTTATCGGTAAATCCCTGGAGATTCTTTTCCCTGATGCCCAGCGGGAGGAATCGATGGCCCTGATTCGCTGCACAGCACCTGGGGAGAGGTGGGAAGTGGTGGAAATAGCCATTGCCCACGTCGACGGCAGCGTACGGACAGTACTCTGGAACTCGGCGACCATTTTCAGGGAGGATGGTATCACAGTTGAGGCTACCATTGCCCAGGGCCAGGATATTACAGAACGCAAAAAAGCCGAAGAAGAACTCATAAAATCGCATGAAGAATTGGAATTGAGGGTACAGGAGCGGACTGCCGATCTGGAAAAACTTAATGAGACTCTTCGGGCAGAGATCGAGGAGCGCAAACGGGCTGAGGAAATCATATCCCGACAGGCCCAGGAGATCCTGGAGGTTTCTACCCCGGTGATACAGATTTGGGACGGCATTGTTACTGTGCCCTTGATCGGTACCCTGGACAGCAGGCGGACCCAGCAGCTTATGGAACAGCTGTTGCAGAAGATCGTGGAGACAGGCTCTCTGGTCGCATTGATTGATGTTACCGGAGTTCCTACTATAGATACGAAAACCGCCCAGTATTTAATCGAAACCATCAGCGCCGTACGTCTATTGGGAGCGGAGGTAGTGCTGACCGGCATCCGTCCAGAGATAGCCCGCACCCTGGTACAGCTGGGAACCGACCTCTCCAACGTTAATACGCGCTCTTCTTTCTCAGCGGGACTGCTCTTTGCCTTTAATCTATTGAAGCTTGAGGTGGTCAAGCAAACCTGAGACCTGCATGTTTAGGAGGATGAAGATGGCAGACGATAATATCTCGGTAATTAAGATACATGATGTGCTGTTGGTAACTGTTCCACCTGACCCTGACGACGGATCAGTAAACATTTTACAGTACAAAGTACTAAAGGGAATGGAACGGCACCGAGTTAAAGGACTGGTGCTCGATATCTCAGCCTGCCAGACGGTGGATTCCTTCTTTGCCCGGGTTATAGCCGAAACGGCACAAATGGTCGTCTTGATGGGCGGCCAAACAGTCATCGCCGGGATGCAGCCAAGCGTAGCTATCACCGCTACCCAGCTTGGTCTGAAAATCGGAAATGCGTTAACAGCCCTGACAGTTGAACATGCGCTGCACAAAATCGGTACCACCATATAACAGGAGCGAACAACGTGATCGAGTGTAACCACGGAACAGTAGTTATCAGCGACGAAAGCGACATTATTGTAGCGCGGAAAACGATTCGTGAAGTGTCTGAGAAACTGGGGTTCAGTCTCACGGACGTAACACGTATAGTTACTGCAGCCTCGGAGCTGGCACGCAATATCTTTGTTTACGCCGGCTCGGGCGTTATGAGCTGGTGCATTCTTGACACCGGTAATTTAGTGGGAATTGAGCTGACCTTTGAGGATCATGGCCCTGGAATCGCTGACCTGAAACAGGTGATGCAGGAAGGGTATTCAACCAGTAAAGGCCTTGGCCTGGGACTTCCCGGGTCCCGCAGGCTTATGGATGACATGGAGATTAGATCCCGGGTGGGTGAGGGAACCACGGTGGTTGTCAAGAAATGGCGGAGGGGTTAAGGATGCATCTTCCACCTGCCCGAAGGTTAAAGGTTTCTCATCTGAGTGATGCCAGCGAGGCGCGCCAGATTTTAAAAGAAATGGCCCACATCCTTGGTTTTGGGGCTCAGGAAAGCGGGGATTTGGCCATTGTGGTTACTGAACTGGTTACTAATATTGTCATACATGCCAGAGACGGTGAGTTAGTGCTGACTCCGCTCGAAGATAAACGCCGCCTGGGCATCAAAATTGAATCTCTTGACAATGGTCCTGGAATTGCGGACCCCGACCAGGTGATAACCGATGGATTTTCAACTGGTGGGGGTCTGGGCTACGGATTGGGTACTGTTAATCGGCTTATGGATGAATTGTTCATAAGGTCCCGACCTGATGGTCAACCAGGCACACTGATCACCTGCCTGCGCTGGAAACCTGATTCTCTTCTCAATATAATCAACTGTCCACTCTCTGTTGGCATTGCCACCCGTGCTCATCTTAACTCCGAATTTAATGGAGACGCTTTTGTGGTTGAGGAATTGAATACGTCGGTTCTGGTTGCGCTTATTGATGGCTTGGGACATGGAGAACCGGCTCATTACGCTGCCCGGATTGCCAGAGAGTATGTGGAAGAGCATTGTGATGAACCCCTGCCAGTACTCTTTGGCGGAGTAGCCCGCGCCTGCCAGTGTAGTCGGGGAATCGTGATGGCTGTTGCCCGGTTCGATTGGGGGCAGAGGCCAATCAGGTTAACCTTCGCCAGCATTGGTAATATCGAGGCCAGGGTTTTCGGTTGTCCGACTCGGATAAATCTCCTGGCCAGGCGGGGAGTAATTGGTCATAATGCCCCCAAACCTCATGTTGTCGAGTGCGATTGGGATTCAGCCTATATAATGGTCCTGCACACCGATGGGCTAAGCACCAAATGGCACTGGAATGAGTTCCCTGAGCTGACCAAGGCGTCAGCTGACTATAGCGCACGGAGACTCCTGCAGAGGGTCGCCGGGAACGATGATGATGCCACTGTAATGGTTGTGAGAGGAATTGGAGCGCGAACGGGGTGATAGATACGCGTAAGAAGCCCCTGTTTACTAAGAAGGCTAAAAAGAAGCTGCTAGAGAACCGGATGCTTCGTGATGAACTGTCGGTAACAAACCAGGGTTTGATTGCCCTGACTATGGAGATCGAAGAGAAAAACGAAGAAGTCCAGGCACTAACCGAACAGCTGTGGCAGGTGGCCCGGATGGCGACCATGGGTGAGCTGGCAGCCAGTATTGCTCACGATCTGAATAATCCCCTGGCAACTATGGCCTTGCGGCTGGAGTCCCTGATGTCTCAGATTCCTGCTGATGATCCCAAACAGAGATCACTGCAAATAATCTCTCGGGAAATTGACCGCATGGCCGCTTTGGTAAAAAAGCTCCTTGATTTTAGCCGTCATGGTCAAAACCAGCTAACCAAGGTTGATATCTGCCGGGAAGTCGATTATGCCCTGGATCTCATCACTTACCATGTCCATAAGCAAGGAATCCGGGTGATTAAGGATTACAGCCCGGAATTGCCCTGGCTTTTCGCTGACCGTCGTGGATTGCACCAGCTCTTTCTTAACCTGTTTATCAATGCCAGCGACGCAATGCCCGAGGGCGGGGAACTGACAATTCGCATATATAAGAGTTCTGTTGATGATATCGCCATTGATATTATTGATACCGGCATGGGGATTCCCCCTGATGTTCTCGCACATGTCATGGATCCTTTTTTACTACTAAACCCGAGGGTAAGGGCACCGGACTGGGACTCTCTATATGCCGCCGCATTGTGGAGTATCACGGCGGAACAATCTCAATTACCAGCACCGCTAATAAAGGCACCACTGTTAACATCAAATTTCCCCTAGCTGAAAACGACTTCGAGTATCCAGCCCCGATGTAAAACGAAGTATATGGAGGTAACTGACGCATGACCAAATCAGGACGTGTCTTAGTTGTGGATGATGAGGTGGAATTAATGTCTGCTTTGTGCGATTCTTTGGCCGAAAGGGAATACGAGGCTTTTGGTTTTACGTCGGGCCTGGAAGCCCTTAATTGCCTGCAGGAGCAAAGCTTCGATCTTTTGTTGGTGGACTTGATGATGCCCGGGATGAACGGCATTGAGGTTTTAAAAAAGGCCTTAACAATCGACCCCAATATAATTGGAATCGTCATGACCGGCTACGGGTCCGTTGAAACAGCGGTGAAAGCGATGAAGGCCGGGGCGTTTGATTTTGTTTTGAAGCCTTTCAACATGGAAATGATACTGCCAATCTTGTCGCGGGCCATGGAAATAAGGCGCCTGAGAAGTGAAAATCTCCAATTGCGTGAGTCGAAGGCCATGAACGACCTTTTGCTGGCCGTATTTCTCAGCCTGGACCTCAATGTTATCCTGAACAAGACTGCGGACGCTGTAATTGAGCAGGTCGGAGCGGATGAGGTTTCGATTCTGCTGCCGACCAGTAAGTGCAATGAGTTCTATGTGGCCCTGGTTAAGGGAGAACATGCAGAGGACTGTATTGGAGAAGTAGTGAATATGGGAAAAGGCAGCGCCGAATGGGAGGACTACAAATGCGGGTTGGACACTATAACTGATCCGTTGACAGTCCACAGCAAGGACAGCCCGGAGAGCAGGTCATCCATTACTATGCCCCTTCTTGCCGGGGGTAGGTGTGTTGGGATCATGAATGTGAGGTCAAAAACCAGAGCGTTCTTTCCACTGGGGAAGATCAAGGCCTTAACAATTCTGGCCAGCACTGCCGCCAGTGCCCTGGAGAATGCGAGGCTTTATGCCGAAGTGCAGAAGGCTGAACAAAAATATCGCTCGATCTTTGAAAACTCCTCAGAAGGGATCTTCCAGATTACCCCCGACGGTTACTATTCATTGGTTAACCCATCCATGACTCAGATACTGGGATATGATAACCCCAAAGATTTGGTGTCGACTGCTGTTGGCGTCAATTATGAAGAGATATTGGCAGGTGAACGACAAAAGGCAGGCATTGAGCGCCAGATAAGCCGCCGGGATGGGAGTATTATCTGGGTTTCGGAAAATGTACGGGCTGTATGTGATGATCACGGTAAGGTTCAATATTATGAGGGCACCCTGGAGGACATTACTCAGCGCAAGGATGCTGAACGTATGAAACAAGAGCTGACTCGTCTGGACAGGTTAAACATCGTAGGTGAACTGGCGGCCTCCATAAGTCATGAGATCAGGAATCCCATGACGTCCGTACGGGGATTCCTGCAGATGCTAAAAAGTAAAGAGGATAGTCAACCCTACCATGATTATTACGACTTGATGATTGAGGAATTGGACCGTGCAAATACGATCATTACAGATTATCTGAATATGGCGAAGAATAAACCATTGGAACTAAGTCCCGGCTATCTCAATCCCGTCATTGAATCACTGTATCCCTTGATACAGGCAGATGCCCGTTACCGGGATAACCAGGTTAAACTCAACTTGGATAACTCTCCCCTGGTATATATTGATGAAAAGGAGATTCGTCAACTCATCCTTAATATGGCTCGCAATGGACTCGAAGCGATGCCGCCGGGGGGAACCCTGGTTATAGGAACTTGCGCTGAGGGTGATGAGGCCATCCTGTTCATTAGAGATGAGGGCCCGGGAATTGACCAACATGTATTAAACAGGCTGGGCACCCCCTTTCTGACCACCAAGGAGAACGGTACCGGTTTGGGCCTGGCCGTCTGCTTTGGGATTGCCTCCCGTCATAACGCCACTATTGAGGTCGATACCGGTTCGACAGGAACCACTTTTCGGGTCCGATTTATTGGCAACAAAGGTAAATAGCAGGGCTCTCTAGGTTTGATGGCTGGGAGCAGCAGCCGGAGTTAGAGCCAATGCAGCAGCATTAAAACATCGCCGCGAATAAAAACGGCCGGTCACCGTTTCGCAGGATGGTGTCCGGCCGTTTTGCATTTTTGGCAATTCTATAATCTGAATTTGGCTACATGTGAGTGCAGGTTTTCACCCATGGCCGCCAGAACACTGGCTGCCGAGGAGATTTCCTCAATACTGGCTAACTGCTCCTCGGTACCTGCGGAAACTGACTCGGTTTGAGACGCGGTTTGTTGGCTGATTAACGCAATCTTTTCCACCGAGGAGGCCAGATTCTGGTTACCGGATGCAATCTGGTGAATAGCTGCTGATATCTCCTGGATCTGACGAATAACCTGGTTAGTGAGCCGTTCAACCTCGGCAAAAGCGGTATTGGCCGCATTGGCCACCTCTATACCCGTTTGGACATCCTTTTCGCCGCTCTTGATTGCCTGGTTGGCGCTTTCGATGTGAGTATGGTTATCATTCACCAGACTGGTAATCTGTTTGGTAGCTTCCTGGGATTGTTCTGCCAGCTTTCTTACCTCCTCGGCAACAACAGCAAAACCCCGGCCGGCTTCCCCTGCCCGGGCCGCTTCTATGGCGGCATTCAGGGCCAGCAGATTGGTTTGTTCGGCAATTCCGGAAATAACA
>DCTH01000133.1 GCA_002329495.1 Syntrophothermus sp. UBA1445
CATGACTACGGGCACCGGACTAACTGAGTTTGCCCAGCGGTATCCGGAGCGCTTTTTTGATGTGGGTATCTGTGAACAGCACGCGGTGACCCTGGCAGCAGGTTTAGCCCGGGCCGGGTTAAGGCCGGTGGTGGCTATTTATTCTACCTTTTTGCAGAGAGCCTATGATCAAATAGTACATGATGTGGCTCTGCAGAACCTGCCGGTGATTTTTGCCGTGGACCGGGCTGGTCTGGTGGGAGAGGATGGACCAACTGACCACGGAGTATTTGATCTGTCTTATTTGCGCAGTATTCCCAACATGACGGTGATGGCCCCTTCGGACGAAAATGAACTGGTGCAGATGTTTCATACCGCCTTTACCCTGGATGGACCAGTGGCTATCCGCTATCCCCGCGGAGTGGGATTGGGGATTTCAGTTAATACTCCTTACCAGTCTCTGCCGGTAGGCCGTGGAGTAATGCTGCAGCAGGGACAGGATCTGGCCGTGATCGGTGTAGGCCGGGGCACCAGTTTGGGGCGGGAGCTGGTGGAACTTTTAGCCCAGCATGGTATAAATGCTTCTTTGGCCGATGCCCGGTATGTAAAACCGGTGGACCGGCAGTTGATCAGTCGTTTGGCCTGTACCCACAAGTATTTGGTGACTATTGAAGATAATATTATAAGCGGCGGCTTTGGCAGTGCGGTACTGGAAACCTTGCAGGAAGAACGCTTGCAAGCTGATTTGCTCAGAGTAGGAATTCCCGATGAGTTTGTAGAACATGGCAAAGTAGACATTTTGTTTGAATATTTGGATATGCGCCCGGAGGCTATTATGGAGTCGATTTTCAATCGCTGGCCAGAATTGGTTCAGCCCCAGGGCTGGGAGTTGCTGAAATTTGACAAAAATTAGATTAGATACCCTGGTTTACCGGCAAGGTTTGGCACCCAGCCGGGAAAAAGCCCGGGCTATGGTTTTAGCCGGGCAGATTCGGGTGAATGATCATATAATAGACAAACCAGGTACAGCTGTTGACGAAAGCGCAGTAATCGAGGTAACCGCTCCCGGATGTCCATATGTCAGCCGGGGCGGATTAAAGCTGGAAAAGGCTTTAGATTTATTTGGTGTGCAGGTACAGGATCTGGTGGTTCTGGATGTAGGAGCTTCCACCGGAGGATTCACGGATTGTGTTCTGCAGCGGGGAACCCGTCGGGTNNAGTGTATGCAGTGGACGTGGGATATGGACAACTAGATTGGAAACTGCGCAATGACCCCCGGGTAGTAAACATAGAAAGGACTAACATACGCTATTTACCTGATGGGAAAATTCCCGAACTGGTTGATCTGGTAACTGTGGATGTATCATTTATATCAACCAGTTTTGTTTTCCCGGTAATAAAAGCATTATTAAAACATGAAGGTGCGGTAATTTGCCTGATCAAACCGCAGTTTGAAGCCGGGCGTGATAAGGTGGGGCGCAAAGGTGTGGTTCGGGATAAGAGTACTCACCGGGAGGTACTATTAAACAGCATAGCCAATGCTGCCAGTCATGGACTTTACTGTAGGGATATGACCTACTCACCAATTACAGGCCCTGAGGGGAATATAGAGTTTCTTATTTATTTGCGTCAGGATCAACTGCCCCTGCCGGATATCGACGGGAAAGTTGAAGATGTGGTGGATGAAGCCCATCAGCACTTGGGAGGAAAACACAACTGATGAGAATTTTGCTGGTTAGTAACTATTATAAAGAGGCCACCGAAGCAGCAGCCCACAGTACGGTAGAACTCCTGAAAAGCCAGGGTGTTCAGGTAGTGGAGGTGGATAACGGCCGGGAGACGGTGCCTGAACAGGGCAGTTTTGACCTGTTAATTGTATTTGGCGGGGATGGTACGATCTTGCGGGCCGCTCGCCAATATGCCATCACCGGAGTACCGGTTCTGGGAGTAAATATGGGAACGGTGGGCTTTTTAAGCAATATTGAGGTTCATGAACTGGAACAATACCTGCCGGACCTGCTTAACCAGCGCTATCGCCTGGACCAGCGCATGATGCTGCAGGTGACTGTGCACCAGGGGGAGCATATTACTCATCAAGGCTGTTGCCTGAATGAAATTGTGGTTAGATCGGTCGATCATCAGTTGAACAACCTGAGTGTGGAAATTGGTTCTGATCAAGCTGGTAATTACAGGGGAGACGGACTATTGGTAGCTACTCCTACTGGTTCTACCGCTTACTCCCTGTCCTGTGGAGGCCCGGTGATAGATCCGGAGGTAGAGGCTATGGTAATTACCCCCATTGCCTCTCAGATTATCAGCCGGCGGCCAATGGTAGTTGGTGCAGATAAGGTGATTAGAGTGTTTTCCGCCGACGGACGCCCCAGTCTGATCAGATTGGACGGTCAGTCGGAAATACCTTTGGAACCCGAAGCAGTCGCATCAATACGTAAGGCCGACCATAAACTCAATCTAATAAATTTAAAGACCACTTCCTTTTTTCATGAAATTGATACCCGTTTGCGAAGGAGTGAGGGACTATAAATGACAGTCCCATTATACTGCCAGGAAGTAACCATTACCACTTCCGGCCTTGGAGCTGTAGCTGCCCTGGGACACTGTACGAAACGATTGGCTAACGGGGGATTGGTGACGGTAGTAGCCTATTCAGGACATTCCGGTGGCGGAAAAGAAATTAAGCTGGTAAAAGCGTATATGGCTCAGCTGGACCAGAAGGAATATGAAGCCTGGTAATTGAATTTCATAAATCAGCGCCAATCATCCTCCCTGTCTCTTAGGGGGAAGTAAACGGAGTGGAGTGACATTATGAAATCCAGACGGCATCGCAGCATTATGGAAATTATTAATAGCCGGCGGGTGGCTACTCAGGAAGAACTATGCGAGGCATTGCGTGCTAACGGCTTCGATGTGACCCAGGCTACGGTATCCCGGGATATAAAGGAACTCCATCTGGTTAAGATCCCCGATGGAGACGGCTATCGCTATGCTATGCCTGATGCAGCTGCTGCCAACCGTGATCAGGAGAGGCTCCACCGTATACTGAAAGATGCAGTATTGCATATGGATTACAGTGAGAACATTATTGTAATTAAAACCTTCCCTGGTGGAGCCCAAAGTGTAGCTTCAGTGATAGATTCTTCAGAACTAGAGGGCATAATAGGGACAGTGGCGGGAGATGACACCATATTTATCGTAGTCAAGCCCAAAGAAGCAGTGGCTGAAGTAATGAAGCACTTCCAGAAGTTGATTTAACCCGGGAAGTGGGGAAAGCTATGCTGATCGAACTATTTATTAAAAACTTTGTCCTCATTGACGAACTGCGCCTGGAATTCCAGGAAGGACTTAATGTTCTCAGCGGTGAAACCGGGGCGGGCAAGTCCATATTGATAGATGCCCTGGGGCTGGTGACCGGGGTNNACCGGGGGACGTATTCAGGATGATTATTTACGGGACAGCAGCCAGAAGGCATTGGTGGAGGCTGTTTTTGATGTGCCGCAAAGAGAGGATATCCGCCAGCTCCTAATAGAAGAGGGCTTATATGAAGCCGGGGAGGACAACCTGATTATCAGCCGGGAAATAGCTCCTAATGGACGCAGTACTGCCCGGGTTAACGGGCGAAATGTTACTATAAACACCCTAAAGCAACTAGCTCCCTATTTGGTAGATCTTCATGTTCAGGGAGAGCAGCATCATTTCCTGCAGGGGGATGCTCACCTGGAAATGATAGATGCTTTCAATTCCGAGATCCTGCCCCTGCGGACCCAGTTAGAGCAGGAGTATCAGGAACTGCAGAAGTTGACCCGTGAGTTGGATACACTGCGGGCTAATGAACAGAATAAACTGCAGCGCCTGGATTTCCTGGATTTTCAGATTAGGGAGATTGAACAGGCCCAACTTAGGCCCGGAGAGGACCAGGAGTTGACGGTGACAAGACAGCGCATTCGCAATGCCCACCGCCTGAATGAAACCTGTGCGCAGCTGCTGGGGTACCTATACAGCAGTGAAGAGGGCAACAGTGCTTATGATCTGCTGTCAGCAGCCCTGGATGCCATGCACAGTGTAAAAGACGATGAGTTTTTTGCTTCAATGACGGAACCTATGCAGGACATGCTGGTGACCATACAGGATATGGCTGCCAGTATAGCCTCTTTTCAGGATCAGCTGGATTTTGAACCAGGCCTTTTGGAAGATATCGAACAGCGGCTTTATACCATAGAAAAACTTAAATCCAAGTACGGCAGCAGTGTGGATGATATTTTGCTCTATCTGCAACAAGCCTATGAGGAAAAGGACCAGCTGGAATTTAGCTCGGAACGGCAGCAGGTTCTGGTTCAGGAGTGTTCCAAGTGGCAGGAACGCTATCAAGAGACGGCTGCCCATCTTTCCAAACT
>DCTH01000189.1 GCA_002329495.1 Syntrophothermus sp. UBA1445
CTCCAGTATGAGTGATGTCTGGAGAATTGAAAATTGAGAAATGATTTTATGTGAGTGTTCACGATCTTAAAAAAACCATGTGGAAAAGCACTTTCAGCATTACTTTTACTTGGACCACAAAGATTTCAACGCAATTGATAAACCGGCAAAATCAGGATGCTCGACAATATCGTCGTCCATACCGGAGGCAACCACTGCGTATACACCATCACGCCAGGCAAAGCATTCCAGGGTTTTTTCTTGCGGATCAAGCAGCCAATAATGTTGTACCTGAGCCTTCTGGTAAATACGCATTTTTTGCAGCCGGTCTTTTCGTCCGCTTGAAGGAGATATAACCTCGACCACCAAGGCCGGTGCCCCGTCAATCCTGGCATCTTTCACCATTACTTGCTGTTCGCCTGATACATAAAACACATCCGGCTGGACCACGTTGTAGTCAAGCGGTGTAACATCCAGGGGGGCATTGAAGATCTCTCCTTCAGGATCAACCTCCCCAAAGTAATCCTCCAGAATCCTTTGCAGTTTACGGGAAGCACGCTGGTGGGCAACACTCGGTGATGGTTCTTTGATCAGCATTCCCTCAATAATCTCGAAACGGTAGCCTGGTTCCTCCGGTATATCCAGGTAATCCTGGTAAGTGAGCTTTTTGGCAGGTCTAGTTTCATACGGAGCAGTATCTTCTCTAACAATGTCACCGCTAAGTGCTTTGATTACATCATCCACCCTATACCGGTATTGCCTGCTGCCCAGTTCAATGTAGGGTATTCGGTTCTCTCTGGTATATCTCCAAATCGTTTCCACCGATAAATCCAGGATTTCAGCCAGAGCCTGGGCAGTAATCAGTTCCTTATTCATCACCGTTACCCCCCTCGCGTACTACCGAATTATTTTCGGCTGTCACCTCTGATTCTGATTATAATTAAGGCGCCAACCATTATCAACTTATATCAACTCAAGTAGTCAAAAACAAACACCCCGGATTAATCCTGGGGTGTTCCTTGTGACCCGATGGGTCAGCATTATTCTGGTTGTTATCGCCACATGGTGAGGTAAGCTTATTTTTCAGCCAGGAGACGTGCAAATTTGCGTTTACCTACCTGTATCACCATCCCGTCTTGAATGTTGATTACTGCTTCCTCGTTGTCACACTTATCGCCGTCAATCTTGACTGCTCCCTGTTTTATCATCCGCTTGCCGTCGCTGGTGGATGAAACCAGGCCGATATCGGCTAAGAGCTTAGGGAGCCATACTTCGCCTTTGGGAACTTCTATTTCGGGAATATCCTCTGGAACATCGCGTTTTTGGAAGACCAGTTTGAACCTTTCTTCCGCCAGCTGTGCCTGTTCGGCGTCATAATACATGGTTATAAACTCACGAGCTAAGCGCATCTTGGCGTCACGGGGATTAACCTGCCCGCTCTTCATCGCCTTTTCGAGACGTTTAATCTCATCCATGGGAACTCTGGTAAGCAGTTCAAAGTAACGAGTTATAAGTTGGTCCTGTATCGACATAGTCTTGCCGAATATCTCGTTGGGATCCTCATTCACGCCTATATAGTTACCCAGGCTTTTACTCATCTTCTGGACCCCGTCAATACCCTCCAAAATCGGCATCATCAAAGCAATTTGCGGCTCCTGTCCATACTCTCTCTGCAGGTTTCGTCCTACCAGCAGGTTAAACTTCTGATCAGTTCCTCCTAACTCGACATCGGATTCCAACACCACTGAGTCATAGCCCTGCATCAAAGGGTAAAAGAATTCGTGGACACCGATGGGCAGACCTTCCCTGTAACGTTTGGCAAAATCGTCCCGCTCCATCATGCGGGCCACCGTATACTTCGCTCCCAGTGTCAGGACATCAGCAAAATTCATGGTTGAAAGCCATTCACTGTTAAAATATATAGTTGTACGACTTTTATCGAGAACTTTAAAGATCTGTTCCTGGTAGGTCCTGGCATTGGCCTTTACCTGTTCCTCTGTTAACTGTTTCCTGGTTTCAGACTTACCGCTGGGATCTCCTATGCGAGCCGTAAAGTCACCAATTATCAAGCGCACCTCATGACCCAGATCTTGAAACTGTCTTAACTTATTGAGCACAACGGTATGTCCCAAATGAATATCAGGGGCGGTGGGATCAAGTCCGAGCTTTATCTTAAGCGGTTTCTTAGTCTTGATAGACCGCTCCAGCTTTCNNCTGCTCCTGGGTTTTCTTGTCCACAATCGATACCTCCTTGATCCCAAAATAATACCATAATCGAGAAAACCGTTCAACCAGACCTGGCTTGCGGATATCATCCTTGTCAATGTTATCTGCCGCCGAGCAAAGGAATGAGGTAAGCTTATATGGAGGTCTTGCGTATTTTAGTTATGATGGTAATGGGGGGTTCGTAATTGCCGTGTCCACTCCATAAATACTCAATACCCCAGTATTTTATGGCAGAAGGAAACTTTTGAAAGCAGGACTTTGCCCATATTGATATAATTCTTATTAAATCGACCTTTTGGGGAGGCAAGTACCATGCCGAAACGCAAAAAAAAGAAGATCTCCAAGCGTGACGCACGTAAGTGGCTCATGTCAGCGGCGATTATTACTGCCGTAATTCTATTAGGTGCTGTAGTAGGAACAGTGATCGGAGCAGTCATTAATATACCTGCCTGGAGTCCCGAAACCTTATATGGTTCAGAGACTACCACTCTCTATGACAGGAACGACAAAGCATTTTATAACCTGCATGCAGCTGAGGGGAATCGAATTCAGGTGCCGTTGAGTCTGATGCCCGAATACCTGAAACAGGCTGTTATTGCGGTTGAGGATCAGGAATTCTATGATCATTTCGGCATAAACCCCATTGCCATCTGCCGGGCGCTTATTGTTGACATTATTTCAGGTGAAAAAGCTCAAGGAGCCAGCACCATTACCCAACAGCTAGCGAAGAATGCATTTCTCGACCCGGAGAAAACCTGGGAACGCAAGATCAAGGAAATGGTTTTGTCATTCCAACTAGAAAGCAAATACTCCAAGGATGAAATCCTCGAGTTTTACCTGAACCGGATCAATTTTGGCAGTGGAGCCTGGGGGGTTCAGACGGCCTCACAACTGTACTTCAACAAGGATGTGGACCAACTCACGCTGGCAGAGTCAGCTTTGTTAGCCGGGCTGGCTCAGAGACCGAATGCCTATTCTCCCTTTAAAAACCTCGACTTGGCAAAAGGCAGACAGCGGGTGGTGCTGAACAGCATGGTAGACTGCGGCTTCATCACCAAACAGGAGGCTGATGATGCGTATGCGGAGGAACTTAAATTTGAAGAGCCGGAAGATACTCCAAACCGGTACGGTTTCTTTGCAGATTATGTAGTAGATGAGGCGGAAAGGATCCTGCAGGAGGAGGGCCTTTATGAGAATCCTCAGGATGCAATCTATAAAGGCGGGCTAAAAATCTATACCACCATGGATCCCGCAGTTCAATTGGCGGCAGAAGAAGCCTACGCCAAGCCGGACGCTTTTCCCCAGGTTAAGAGCAAAAACGGGCAGGACATACAATCTGCCATGGTCTTGCTTGATCATCGGACGGGAGAGATTCTTTCACTGATCGGTGGACGCAGCTATACCCACCAGCGAGGATTTAACCGTGCTGTCGACATGGTCCGTCAACCGGGCTCGGCCTTCAAACCGATAGTTGTTTATGGGCCTGCTGTTGAAATGGGATACAGTTCGGAATATCAATTGGAGGATGCTCCAGTAACCTTCATGGCCGGTGGAGAACCATATTCACCAAAGAACTATGACGGGAAATACCGGGGAATGATTTCGATGCGCACTGCGGTACAGTATTCAGTCAACGTATACGCGGTTAAGCTGGCGGATGAAATCGGGATTAAAAACGGAATAAAATTTGCTGAAAAGTTGGGGATCACATCTCTGGTTAAGTCGGGACGTGCGAATGACCTTAATCTCTCAACCGCTTTAGGGGGAATCACCAAGGGAGTATCACCGTTGGAAATGGCCTCTGCGTACGGCTGTTTTGGCAATAAAGGAATCCGGGCTGAACACCATGTAATAACCAGGATTGAGGATAATTCCGGTAATACTATTTACGAGTACCGTCCCAAATTTACGAGGGTTATGAAGGAAGAAACTGCATATATAATGACCGACATGTTGCAAACAGTGGTTCAAGCCGGGACCGGTACCGGTGCCCAGATAGCAGGGGTCCAGTGTGCGGGAAAAACGGGCACCACCCAAAATGACAAAGACGCCTGGTTTGTAGGTTATACCCCCCACTATTCATGCGCAGTCTGGATGGGATATGACCGCGAGGAGACTATGAATAAAACCTATGGCGGATCTTATCCGGCACGCATCTGGAAGGCGGTCATGACCAAGGCCACGGCCAAATCCAAGGGAAGCTTTTCAATTCCCTCCGGGCTCAAGCAGGTTTCTATCTGCAAAAAGTCAAACAAGGTGGCGACCTCGGCCTGCCCGGAAGAGGATATCGCTCTTATAACTGTTGGTTCTGGAAATGTACCAGAGGGGACCTGTGATCTGCATGTCCTGATTGACATCTGTCCGGATTCTGGAAAGTTGGCTACACCGGGGTGCCCTGCACCGGTACAACAGGGTTTCCTGAAAGACCTTTTACCTGGAACCCCGGGAGCCATACCTCAGGAATACTGCTATTTACATGGTGGCCAGCAAGCCAGTGAAAAGGTAAAGGTTTGTACTGACCCCCGCCATCAAGGTCGGATTTACCTGGCCAATATCCCCAAGGATAGTGAGTTTGGAGGTTGTCCTGGGGAATATATAGCAGAGATTGAAATTGATAACGCCCGCCAATTAGGTTACTGCCCCCTGGCGGATCACCAGAAACGTAACTAAAACTGGCTGATTAGTTAATATCATCGAAGATAAGATCAAAAAGCCAGGGACAGATTTGTACCGTTCCCTGGCTTTTCTTCGTCACAACCGTTGATGACGATTATTCGGTGAGACAACTGTAAAACAATACTATTTATTAAGATAGGCAATGGTTACCCCATTTCCCCCTTCATTGTTTTCCCCATCCCGGAAGTTTTTGATGTAGGGGTGGCCGGATAGGTGTTCGCGAACCGCCCGGCGCAGGGCACCGGTTCCCTTGCCGTGAATTATGCGGACCTTTTCAAGTCCCGCCAAAAATGCTTCTTCCACGTACTTTTCAGTCTCATCCAGGGCCTGCTCAGCCAGCATCCCTCGCAAGTTAATCTCCGTGGGGATACTCTTGCGATTCTCAAGGTAGCTGCGGTTTCTTTGTCTGGCATATACCTCTTCGGGAGAGGATTTGGGAATCACATCATTTTCCGGGACCGTCAATCTCATTATCCCTACCTGAACCGCAACTTCGCCTTGATTCACCTCCAGAACATAACCCTTCTGCTTTATACTCTTTATCTCAACGTAGTCCCCTGATTCAACCTTTTTGTCTTTGACCGGTCTCGATTCCAGACCGACCTGGAACCCAAGGTTAGGAACGGCCCGTTGGTAACGCTTCCGCATTTCTTCAATCTCATGCCATTTGGGGGCCTCTGCCTCACGGGCCCTCCGCTTGAAGTCTATCAATATGCTGTCTATTTCCTGGCGGATTGATTTCAGGTACTGCGAGGCATCCGTCTGTATCTTGTTAATCAGTTGCTCCCTTTCCCGCTCCATTTCTGCAGCCTTTTGGGTTAACCGATCTCTTTCCTCTTGCAGTTGTTTTTGTTGTCGGCTGGCAGCTTCTCTTTCCGCCCGCGCCTTGAACCGCTCCTCCTTCAAGTCTGCCAACAGCCTGGAAAACTCCTGTTCCTGTTGCGGTACATATTGGCGAGCCCGCTGGACCAGGGCCAGATCCAACCCTAACTGAGCGGCAATCTCAAAGGCGTTGCTCTGTCCCGGAAGACCGATAGTAAGCCTGTAAGTTGGCCGCAGTGAAACCGGGTCAAATTCAACACAGGCATTTTCGACCCGGTCGTGCTGGTAGGCGAAGGTTTTTAGCTCGCTGTGATGAGTTGAAACCAGCACCTTCGCATTAAGCTCCAAGAGCCTTTCCAATATGGCCCGGGCCAGTGCTCCACCTTCCATAGGGTCAGTACCTGCACCCAGTTCATCAAGTATAACCAGAGAATCGTGGCCGGCCTGGTTCAGAATCCCATTGATATTGGTCATGTGAGCGGAAAAGGTACTTAATGACTGTTCAATACTCTGTTCGTCACCAATGTCTACCAGGACCTTCTGAAAAACTGACATCTCTGATTCGGATGAGGCCGGGATAAATAAGCCGCAACTGGTCATTACCGTGAGCAGTCCGACTGTCTTAAGAGCTACTGTTTTACCCCCGGTATTCGGACCGGTGGTAACCAGGATATCAAACCGGGTGCCCAGTTCCAGGTCTATCGGTACTGCCCTCGATCCCAACAACGGGTGACGGGCCCAGCACAGCCTGATTTTGCCCTCGGAGTTCAGGTGAGGACGAAAAGCCTCCATTTTCAGGGCTAATCGTGCTTTGGCCACCCAGAAATCAATCGTCTCCAGGCACTCCAGGTTGCTTAGCAGGTCATCAGCCGATTCTGCTATCCGGCTTGATATTTTCCGCAGTATTCTCTCAACCTCCCGAGCTTCCTCAGCCTCCAGTCTTCTGATCTCATTATTGGCTGTCACCACCAATTCGGGCTCAATATATACTGTAGCACCGCTGGCCGATTCATCGTGTACAATCCCTTTTACCTCATGGAGGTACTCGATCTTGACCGGCACCACGTATCTTCCCCCGCGCTCGGTAACGAGATTTTCCTGCAGATACTTCTGATTCTGGGTTGATTTTATAAAATCGCGCAGATACTCTTTGATACGACTGCGCATTATGGTCTGGCGTCCCCTGATGGTTTGAAGTTCTGGAGTTGCTGAGTCTTTTATATCCCCGGTCTCATCAACCACCGCCTTGATCTCGCGCTCCAAACGGCCATTCTCGGACAGGTTATCCCTGATCCATTTGACCCGCATTCCCTCACCCGGGGAGAGGAAGGTCAATGCTCGTCTTGATGACTGCAAGACCTGGAGAACCTGGAGAATCTCAGTCGGATATATCATACCTCCGGCTTTAACCTTGGACAGCTGTGGTCTGATATCTGGTACCTCGTTTAAGAACGCGGGCTCTTGAAAGTGTATCAGGCCCAGGGCCTCCTCAGTCTCATCAAGCCGGGTCCTTACCAGATCAAAGTCCGAGCTGGGTTCCAGTAACGAGGCGATGCGTTTCCCCCCATCTGATCTGGTTTGTTCCGCCAACAGCTCTACTACCTGTTTAAATTCCAGTCTCCTTAAAGTGTCTTTCATATGAACTCCCCATAGATTGAAATAGACTACAACTCTTCAGTATAGCGGTTAACTTCTACTGGTCATTGGACACCACGTTTTAGGTGCAAACTGGTCAAGGGCGAGCTGGCCAATCCCTCAAGTTCCTCACGCAAGGCNNCGTATCGAGTGCCTGCCGGTAGATTCGAATCGTCTGTATTACCTGATCCACATTGTCCAGGAGTGATTCGATTCTGAAATTATTGATTCCTAATCGGTTGAGTTCCCCCAAATGTTCGATCAGGCATGTCGTGCGTGAGTTGAAAAGGTGTACCCGGCAGTACCTGTCGGTAGCCAGAGGAAACTCGTAACCTTTAGCGTCCTTCAGTACCCGGTCCGATTGATGGCAGTCTTGGGAACAGAGTCCCAGATTACCTGCCACACAGTGTTCCGAGACCATAACCATTAGCTGACCATGAACAATGTATTCCAAGGGCATGGGTAATGCCACCAGTCTTTTTAATTGGGTCCGGTTGAGTTCCGGACTCAGACATACCCCTTTCACCCCGTATTGAGCTAATACCCTGACCGTCATACTGTTAAAGGTATTCAAGGTGTAGTCGGCTTGAAGATGAGTCCCCCATCCTTGGAGCCTGTATAACATGCCGGGATTGCCCACCAGAATCCCATCCGGGTTCAGGTCTCTGAGTGAAGAGAGGTCAAATTCATCCCCCACCCTCAGTATAGCTGGTGCCTCCAGAAACAGTTCCTGGCCCCCTCCGCGGGCAATATCCAGCAGTTCTCTTACTTCTTCACCAGAACAGGTAGCCCCCTTTAAACCCAACAGGTTAAGGTATACCCGGTCCACTCCAGACTCAAGAGCGGCCCGGGCGGTTTGAATACCAGATACTCTGATTGATAACCGGGCAGTTTGGTGTGGCGAAACCTTTCCTGTGTCTTTAGAGTATTTTATGGCCTGCGAGGTTCCATGGTCTTCAAGAACCTGGTGTCTCCTGGTTTTAAAATCCTCCCGGCTTATTGACGGTGGCTTAGCTGCCTTAAGTATCTGGTCCTTAAGCTCATTGCCGGCGGCCCTCCGGACCTCATTTAATTCACTGAACGGTATCATTATGCCGGGATCTATGTCAAAATCCCAGGCAACTGTCTTCCATGGAGTATTACCCAGTCTATCCAGCTTGTCGATAATTTCAGTTTCAGTTAAAGGCCGATTCCTGGCGGCCATCACCGGCGAAACAGTAAAGGCAATCCCGGTATGACCATTAGTGTCAGCAAATGACAACTGCATTCTCTTGCCGGTCCTGGCCTTTACCCGAACCGATATGGGTACCCGGTTTTCTTCGCGGTTCTCCGCAATAGTCTGGCGAGCCTCATCTATCAGTACCAGGTCACGGGTACGGTATACCTTGTCAGCAGCACGACATGTGCCTCTTACTTCGATGTTTATTATATCACCTGGTCCCGCAGATTCTACCCGTTGCCCATTGACGTGAATATTTTCCACTATGGTGGCCGGATTCTTCCCTGATCGGGTCCAGATCTCAATGCCGTCGCCACTGTGCAGTTCACGCTCCAGTCCGATCGCCACCCTTTGATCACCTGGATACGATTTGACGACCTGTCCTATCAGAACTCCGCGATTGTCGGGACGATCAACGCATAATACGTTCAGGTTCTTACCTGACCACTGATTGCTGGTAAATGTCCGGTTAAATATGGAGCTGAGTTCCTCAGTCTCCTGTAATGTCGGGCTCCAGTCATCCTCCCGTCCGCTTTCACGGTATTCCTGCAGCCTGTCCATGGCCCGGCGAAACACCCCGGTTACCACCGCCACATACTCAGGCCTTTTCATGCGCCCCTCAATTTTTAATGATGTAACCCCTAGGTTTACCAGGCGGGGAAGTTCAGAGAGCAGGCAGAGGTCGGCCGGACTGAGAAGATACCCGGAGCTCTTTTGGTTCCCCGCTTCCATCAAATGGTACCTGAGTCGGCAGGGCTGGGCACAACGCCCCCGGTTGCCACTGCGTCCGCCTACCACACTGCTTAAGAGGCATTGACCTGAATAGCAATAACAAAGGGCCCCGTGAACAAATACCTCCAATTCGGCATCCGGGCACAGTCTTCTGATCCTTAGGATATCCTGTGCTCCCAGCTCACGCGCCAGGACTACCCGGCTGGCTCCCAGTTCCATCATCATCCTGACACCTTCGTCATTATGGACTGTCATCTGGGTACTGGCGTGAACCCTAAGATCCGGAAAAATGCTGGTCAATGATTTGAGGAACCCCAGGTCCTGGACAATCACCGCATCAACTCCCAATCGCTGGAGGTCGAAGGCATAGTCCAAGGCCCGCGGTATCTCCCGATCATCGAGCAAGATGTTCAAGGTAAGATAGACTTTTTTCCCCCGCACATGAGCGTACTCCAGGGCCCGCTCGATATCACTCCATTCGAAATTGTCAGCTTGCTGACGGGCATTAAACTCCGTGCCGCCCAGATATACGGCATCTGCTCCATTCTCGATCGCGGCCAGGAAGGCCTCATAATTCCCGGCCGGAGCCAGGATTTCCGGAATCACAGTAACCCTCCCCTGCCTATATCCGCTTCTTCCTGATCAACCCTGAAGCAGGAATTATCGTGATGCCCCTGAGCTCCAGCTGATCTAGAAACAGGTTCAATCCCAGGGAGTCACTGGCCATATGACCGGCAACGATGACGTTAATGTTATGTTTCTTGGCCTCTTCCCGGTGTTTTTCGGGTACATGCATACGGATAAGAGTACCTACTCCGGCCATTTCCAACTTCTGAAACAGCTGGGACGAACCTGACGTGCCGCCGGTCATGCTCACCAGAACCCGTCCCGCCCGTTTTTTCTTATCTCCTACTATCAACTCCGGGCCGGCTTTAAGCAGCCTGGCTTCATGATATTCCGGAATCTCCAGGAGTAACTCCAGTAAGTCCTCCAGGTAATGCGGTTGCTTATCATCAATCAGCCGCTGCAGGTAATCATTAACCAGGTTATCAGCGGGAGTATGCACACACATGAACGGTATATCCAGGAGGCGGGCCGCATCAACCGCCCGCTGATGATTCAGCGGCATCATTAAGCGTTTTACCTCCGAGATGCGTGATTCCATAATACCTTCAGCAACATTTATGGGGATGCCGGCTCTTAAAAGAAGATCAGCCTGCAGACCCATCACTCCGAATAACGCAGCCTGGGCCATTCCCTCCGGATGGTGGGCCATTACCATATCGATTTTTTGACCCTTCTCCCGCAACCGGTCAGCCAAAATGATCTCGGGCGTCTCCATATCAATCCCACAGAAGATGGAAGTAATCTCTTCTTCCCCGGTTCCGTAGAGAATCCTGGTATCACTGAACGGGTTGGTCAGGGTCTGCCGGTCAACGTATGTGGAGTCCTTCTCCTCCACCCGTTCCAGCTCCCGTTGTTTCCTGGTCAGCAATCTCTCAATCTCTTCGCTTCCCCGTACATCCTTCTCAATTCCCATTTTGACAGCCAGTTCGTATATCTCGTTAAGCTTCATCAAAATCCCTCCTTGGATTTCCCAAAAACCGTTTCTCGCCTTAATTCTCCGTATGCATATATCATACCACTAATGACCAGTTATTCTCCCTTTTCCAGGGCCTCAAGGCGCTTGAGCACCTGATCCAGCTTGGTCTGGATTTCTTCCAGGCTCCTGCTCAGGGAAAGGGGCGGTTCCATTGACACCGGAGGCTGGTTGGACCGGGCGAATATCTCCTCGCGGCTAAGCTGTTGATAGGTTAGTATGCTGTCAGGGGCCGGCTCCCAGCTGATCCCCAGTTCACCCCTGCTAACCGGTTCTTCTGTTCCTTTCAGAATAACGCTGAAGCCCCCCGACGGTTCCAGGATTCCGGTTTCGACCTCGTTCACATCTCTGATTCCCTGCTTGCGCAGTTCCTGCATCAAATCATCCACATTGAATTTCTCTTTCCCCAGGTTTTCCCTGATGATCCGTCCATCCTTAATCATGACCACCGGACTTCCCTGAATCAGGCGGCTCAAGCGCTGATTCTTAATGGACAAAAACGACACTCCATACTCCATGGCCGCCAGGGTGATCAGTACTCCCACTCCTTCATAGAAAGGAAGGCTCTGATCCAGAGCCACCGAAGTCAGAATGTGGCCTACCCCGGTCATAACTACAAAATCAAAAAGCCCCAGTTCTCCCAGGGCCCTTTTCCCCATAGCTCTTATAACTATCAAAGCCACCACATACATGGCAACTGCACGTACAATAAAAGCAAACACTCTTTTACTCTCCCAGTAAATCTTCCTTTCTTAGTATGGATTACCTAGTTGGGTTTATTCTCGAAGTACTTGAGCAGCTTCGGCAATGGCCAGGTATTTATTACATCGCTGGCCTCCAGCCAACCACGCCGGGCGTTAAACACCCCGTATTCCATTAACAGCATATCACCGGCCTGATGGGCATCACTGTTGATGGCCACCTTTACTCCTTTTTCCTTCGCCCGCCTGGCAACCTCTTCAGAAATATCCAGACGGTCAGGATGGGCGTTTATCTCCAGGGCCGTCCCCTTGCGGGCGGCCGCGTCCAAAACCGCCTCAATATCCACCTGGTAGCCGGAGCGGCGATTAAGCAGCCGACCGGTCAAGTGACCGATTATATCCACATGGCGGTTGTTAATCGCGCTGATAATCCGATGGGTCTGTTCTTCCGCTGGCAGATGGAAGGCACTGTGAATTGATGCCACCACCACATCCAGTTGCTCCAAAACCTCATCCGGGAAATCCAGTGACCCGTCCCGCATTATGTCAACTTCAATCCCACTGAGAACTCGAAAGTCTTTTAGATCCTCATTCATCTCTGCAATCACGCGCAACTGGTCCTGTAAACGTTTTTTGTCAAGTCCCCGTGAGATCTTAAGTGATTGGGAATGGTCGGTAACCGCCAAGTAGGAATACCCCATCTCCCGGGCCTGCTTGACCATCTGCTTCAGGTGGTGGGCACCATCACTCCAATCGGAATGTGAGTGGAGGTCTCCCCTTAAGTCAGACTGGCTTATGAGCAAAGGCAGCCTTCCGCTGGTGGCCGCTTCAATCTCCCCCCGGTTCTCCCTTAGTTCCGGTGGAATCCACTGCATTCCTATGGCGTCGTAAATCTCAGCTTCATTTTTGCCTGAAGTTACCCCTGCCCCCTGCAGCATCGTCAATAGCTGTTGACGATGATCTTTGGAACCGGTCGTTAACAGTAAAGCCATGGGAAAATCTGCAGGGGTGACTACTATGACCTCGAATTTAAAGCCTAATCCAATCTGTCCTCTGATAACCTCTGGGGTCGCCTCATCAATTAATTTCAATCTTCTGTATCTGTCAATCCGGTTCCTGACCATTTCCGGATCAGGCGAAGCTACCAGTATGTCGATATCATGTACCACCGGCTTGCGGCGCCGAATACTTCCCACCAATTCGGCTGCATCAATACCCTCACCATNNCCATCGGATAGAAAAGCGCAGAATTCCTGAGCAATGGGAAAGACTGTACCGAGGGTCACCGTTTCGCCGATGGACTGCAGCATCTCCATGCCTTTTTTGATGTTGTATTCGGTCTTGGCTCCCAGACCTGGCAGTTGGCGTATCCTGCGGGCTTTGGCAGCTTCCAGGAGGTCATTAAGATTGGTTATTCCCAGGTGCTCGTAAATAATTTTAATCGTTCGGGGACCCATACCCGGCAACGCTAGCATTTTGATTACTCCCCGGGGAACTTGCTGGAGCAACTCCTGGTGGTAAGCAAGTGACCCGGTCCGAATTATCTCCTCCACCTTGGATTGGATAGCTTTGCCAATACCCTCTATCTCCAGCAGCCGGCCCTGTCGCCATAAATCCTCAACATCGTCAGAGAGTTGATATATGGAGTGTGCTGCTTTCCGGTAAGCTCTGATCTTGTAAGGGTTCTCCCCCATAATCTCAAGTATTTCGGCCACTTCTTCCAGAATAGTGGCAATTTCCCGGTTCTCGGCCAATCAGGCACCTCCCTTTGGGAAACGAATTATTCTTATGTAGNNGATTGCTTTCGTTTACTCCCCAAATCATCATGGATGCTGCTCATTCTTCTTGTTTCTTCTAAAAGGTGTACCAGTTGATCATAATCCTCCTGCAGCTTGCTTAATTCATCGGTCAGGTTAATTGCAGTGAGAATTGCCAGCTTACCAATACCCAGACTGGGACATTTTTGATAGATTTCGCGCATCTTCTGATCCACCTTGTCACCCAAAAGCTGGATATAGTCAGGATCTTCGGAGCCCTTGATCACATAGTCCTCGCCAAAGATTTTTACGGTAACTTTGACTGTTTCCCTCTTCCTGCTGCCCATACCCGATAAGCCTCCCCTTCTTAATGGTGTATTGTGATGTTCGCTATCAGCAGATTAATCTCCTTTATACACCATAAGTCTAAATAATATGTCAATCTTTTTGCGGTGATACTCTGGCAGCATCGTTTCCTGACCTTATAACCAACGATGAAAAACAGGGCAGTAGTGAGGATTCCCGATGTAGGCCGTTACTAATCAGACAGCTGATCAAGGGATCAGCTCGGTTACGAAATGAATGTATCGGAGGTCAAATCAGGTCCAGGCGGGAGAGCAGGTATACTCTCCCACCAGACCCTTGGTTTATCTAATTCTGGCGCCATGAACCTCGGCTGTCTTTTGCAGAATCCGTTCGACGATGGCACTGATCTCATCATCCTGCAGGGTGTTCTGGTACGATTGAAATGTCAGCGCATAGGCCAGGCTTTTCTTATCCTCACCCAATTGAGGGGACCGGTAAACATCAAACAGATCAACCTTTACCAGGAGATTCGTGCCGGCTGTTTTTATGGTTTCCGCCAGCAGGGCGGCGTTAATCTCTTCCGAAACAACCAGGGCCAGATCCCGTTTAACCGCAGGATACTTGGATATGCCCCGGACCTGGTGCTTGCGGTCTGACACTGCTTCAAAAAGTTCCAGTACATCAATTTCAAAAGCACAAGTCCTCTTTTCAATGCCGGTTCTCTCCAAAACCTGGGGATGAAGCTCCCCGATAGTACCAAGCCGCTTGCCTTGTACCGTAATCGCAGCCATCCGTCCCGGATGATAGGAGTGTTCAGGCATAAAGGGCTGGAATCTTATTTCCGGCAGGTTAAATTTGCCTAATAGCTCTTCAACAATTCCCTTAAGGTAAAAGAAGTCCATTTCACTGCCGGTAACCTGCCAGCCGCCTGAAACCTTACCGGTAACCAGTCCGGCCATTATGAGAACCTCTCGTGGCAGCGGAGCTGATTCACAGGGCCAAAAAACACTGCCCATCTCAAACAGAGCCAGATCTTCATTCCGCCGGGCCAGATTGCGGCTCGCCACTTCCAGCAGACCTGGCAGAAGGGATGTACGCATTATACCCTGCTCTTCTGAAAACGGATTGGCCACCTTGACCGCATTCCTCAGATGACTGCTCTCCGGTATTCCCAGGATATCCAACCATCTGGGGTTAATAAAACTGTAAGTGATCACCTGGTGCATTCTATGGGTCGCCAAGGCTAGCAGCTTTTCCTGAAATCTTTGATAATCAGTACGATATCCGTGTGTAGGTACCGCCGGTTCCAGTTGGGAGGATATATTGTCATAGCCGTACAGCCGTGCTACCTCTTCTATTAAGTCCTCTTCCATGGTCAAGTCTGGACGGTAAGAAGGAATGTCAACCAGCATATGATCGGCATGAACCTCTACCGGAAAACTGAGTTTCCTAAGAAATCCCTCAATCTCAGCCGGTGTAATACTGGTCCCCAATACATAGTTAACCCTGTCGGGTCGTATCCTGATCGTAACCGGCTTCGCCGGATGGGGATATACATCACACACCCCCCGAACCACTTCCCCGGCTCCCAGGATCTCCAGTAAGCGGGCGGCCCGGTCGAGGGCAAAGATTACCCCTCCAATGTCAACCCCTTTTTCAAACCTCATGGAGGATTCCGTGCGAAGTCCTACTTTCTTGGCGGTTCTCCTGGTACTGGTCCCATCAAAAATGGCGGATTCAAGAAGGATCGTTGTAGTGCCTTCCCCAATTTCGGAGCTTTCCCCGCCCATGATGCCAGCCAGGGCCACCGGCTTGACTGCATCCGCGATCACCAGCATTCCCGGCTGCAGTTCCCGGCTGCTGCCATCCAGGGTCACCAGTTCCTCTCCCACCTGGGCCTCTCGCACCACAATCTGCTGCCCTTCCAATAAATCATAATCAAAGGCGTGCATCGGTTGATTGGTTTCCAGCATGACGTAGTTGGTTACATCGACCACGTTGTTTATCGGTCTGATTCCTACTTTTAAGAGCCTCTCCTGCATCCAGACCGGTGAGGGCGCTACCCGGACATTCTTCATGATCCGGGCACTGTATCTCTTACACAGATCTGATTGGATGGTGACCTTTACGTAGTTCTCGATCCCTTCATCAAGCTCATCGGGTTGAGCCCGGGGAATATCAAGTGGCTTTCCGGTAAGTGCCGAAATCTCCCGGGCCACATTAATAATGCCCAAACAATCTCCCCGGTTGGGTGTCAGTTCCAACTCCAAGACCATGTCGTTATCCAGTTCGTCAATATTCTCCACCGCAATTCCTGCCATGGTAAGTCTATGTGCAAGTTCCTGAGCAGAAATATCAAGCTCAATATAATCCTTCAGCCATTCCAGTGATAACCGCATACGGTCAATTCCCCCTTAGACTACTGTAATAGATTCAAAGGCCCGTTTCTGAAGCTAACTGATCTTTACGCACTCCAATTAACCTGTTTTAAAACTGTGATAAAAACCTGATATCATTGTCAAAAAACAGGCGCAGATCATCAACCCCGTATTTCAGCATGGCGATACGTTCTACCCCCATACCGAAGGCAAAGCCCGTTACCTTTTCCGGATCATAGCCGCCCGCTCGTAGAACATTCGGATGTACCATCCCTGATCCCAGGATCTCCAACCAACCGGTATCCGAACAGGTTCGGCAACCTTTTCCCCCGCACATGACGCAGGAGACATCCATTTCCGCACTGGGCTCCGTAAAAGGAAAGTAACTGGGCCTGAATCTTACCTTGACATCGTGCCCAAAAATCTCATGTGCAAAAAGCATCAGGATACCTTTTAAGTCAGCAAAGGTTACCCGGTCGCCAATGTATAGCCCTTCCACCTGATGAAACATCGGAGAATGGGTAGCGTCNNTCATCGTCTCGGCGATAAACCCGGCCAGGAATAATTATCTTCACCGGTAATTGCGGTTTTTTGGCTTCCATGGTTCTTACCTGCCCGGGAGAGGTATGGGTTCGAAGCAGGACCTCATCACTGATATAAAAGGAGTCCTGCATATCCCGGGCCGGGTGATCGGCCGGCACATTAAGGGCCTCAAAATTGTAGTAGTCAAGTTCCACCTCAGGTCCTTCAACAATCTCAAACCCTAGCCCCAAAAATATGTTCTCAATCTCCTCTATAACCTGAGTCAGTGGATGTTTACCGCCTGATACCATAGGAGTACCGGGGAGAGTAACATCCAGTTTTTCCTTTAACAAGCGCTCCTGGAGGGCTTGCTCGTTAAAACCCTGGTTTTTGGCCTCAATCAGTTTTTCCAACTGGTTCTTAAGCCGGTTTGCCGCCTGGCCTACGGCTCCCCGTTCCTCGGGAGGCAGATCCTTTAAACTGCGCAAAATAGCGGTTATCTCGCCTTTGCGTCCCAGGTACTCCACCTTGAGGTTTTTTAGTATTTCCGCATTCGAAGCTGCCTTGATCCTCTCTTCAGCAGTCTTTTCTATCTGTTGCAGCCTGTTATGCACAACCAGACCCCCTCTATAAAATTAAGAGCTTTCATCCTCTGGGGACGAAAGCTCTCTTCCGCGGTACCACCCTGTTTAGCCTTACGGCTCACTTAAACCCTGATAACGGAAAGGCTCCGGGAAGGCCTACTGTTAGTTCAGCCCCCAACTCCCAGGTGAATTCCTCTGCCTTTCACCAGACGCGCTTGCAGTCACGGCAACGTCTCCCTGGATGGTTTCTAAGCAGAGTACTGGTCCTGATCACAGTCTTTTACTGATACATGAACATCCTGTACCAAAGATAGTAGACAATTAGTCCCGAAGACTCAAAAAGGTCCCAAAATACTTCGGCGTACCTGCACATCAGCCGGTCCACCCCTTTTATTTTGGTTTGAACTGATTATAGCACACAGGTCAGCAAGGTACAAGAAACCTCGATGGCTGAGCTTCTCACCGGCAACCTTGGATTTTTATGATGTTAGTCCTATAAAAAACCCAACTTTCATCGGAAGATAGCGGCTGAACTGCGAGTTATTCTATTAGTATGCGAGGGTTTCTGGAAATGTAATAAGCCTGGGTTTTTTTATTTCTGTAATATCAAGGAGGTGGAGTTATTGCGAGGTCTCTTCGAAACATTAAAGAGTGAAGCCGGCACCGCCATAATTCTGGTTACGATCATGGCCACCGCCCTCATCGGAATGGCGGCTTTGGTGGTTGACGTGGGCCGCGTCTATCATACCTATTCCAGCATGCGCAATGCGGCGGACGCGGCGGCTCTGGCTGGCGCCCAGCAGCTTCCTGATCAATCAGGTGCCTACTCGGCCGCTGTCGATTACGCTTTAGCCAACGGCCTGGAGTTGGCTGAGCTGGAGATCAATGTTCCTTATAACGGGGACCAGCGGATGATTGAAGTAAGATGCAGCCGTAGAGTTGACTATGTGCTGGCACCGGTACTGGGTTTTGCCGACCAGTTGTTAACCGCCCGCGCAGTGGCAATGTACGGAAACAGTAGGGTTTTTGACTATGCCCTTTTTTCGGGTAGCCGGACCGCAACGTTAAAGGTATCAGGTGCCAGTCTGAATATAACCGGCGATGTCCATACCAATAGTGATGCCAAATTCACCGGTGCCAATGTTACCATTGACGGAGCTTTGGAAGCAATGGGCAGGGTTGAGGCCTCAACTACTAATCATAACATAAATGAAGTGATAGAAGGAGCACCGTATGTGTCCACCCCTGTCTGGGATATGGATGAGCTCAGATCGGCAGCAACCCGCGTTTTAATTGGAGACCAGCATTTTAATGGGGGGATCGTGGAACTGGATGGGATCATGTTCGTTGAAGGAGATGTAAAACTTAATGGTTCGCTGATACAAGGCACCGGCACCATTATTGCCACGGGGGATATCCAAATTAGCGGCAGCGGAATAAGCTATGCCACCAGCAGTGATGCGGTCTGTTTGTACGCCGGTAACCAGATAAAGATTAGCGGTTCTAACGTCAGCATTGATGGCATTCTCTATGCTCCGAGCAATCAAATCCAGGTCAGCAGTGCCAACACTACCGTCCGAGGAGCAGTTATCGGAGATATCGTCTTAATGCACGGTTCCAACACCACCATCCTTCACGACCAGCAAGCAGTGGAAGCAGTGCCATTTAAAGCCGCGCGTTTAGTTGAATAAGCCAGTCGGCCGGTTAAACCCGGCAAACTCGCTACTTAACGCCCGGCATTATAGACCGTGTCTTTGACGGTAAGCCTCGTACAGGACTATACCACAGGCCACCGCGACGTTCAGCGAATCAACTCCCGGCTGAAGGGGGATATTTAACCGGCAGTGCGCCACGGCTTTCCATTCCGGCGAAAGACCCTGGCCCTCATTACCCATAATGATAATCAGCTTATCCGCCAGACGGCTTTGAAATAGGCCTACTTCTCCCTGAGGATCACAAGCGATAACTCGAAAACCTTGCTCTTGTAGATTTCTAACCTCGGAAAGTGAAACGCCGGTGAATATCGGAAGGTTTAGAGTAGCTCCCATGGCCGAACGGATTACCTTGGGATTAAACGGATCAACACCGCCCACGCTCAGCAGAACTGCCTGGACACCCACCGCCCAGGCAGTTCGGAGTATAGTTCCCAGGTTGCCCGGGTCCTGTATCCCGGCCAAGACCAGAACAAAATCGGCCGAACTGACGGACTCCAGCCGGCCCCAGTCGGGTCGTTTACAAATGGCCCAGATACCCTGGGTTGTTTCGGTTTCCGCGAGTATTTGTGCCAGTTCGGAAGAAATTATGCTCACCGGTATCGAACCTGACACCAGATTACCGGGTTCCAATTCACAGCATGACTCACTGATCAGGATGGTTTCCACCAGTTCCGGGTGTAATAGGGCCTCAGAGACCAGCTTAAACCCTTCGACCATGAACCTTCCAGCCTTCTCTCGCCCCTTGCGGCTCCCTAGATTTTTGGCAAGTTTAAATACCGGATTATCACGGGAGGTAATCAGTTTACGCTTTACTTGGAGGTGAGATGGTCCGTTTTCTGATTCGTTTCTATGCATTGCAGCCACCTTGATCATTGTCGGTATTGATACATAATACCGGGTATCTATCCGATAATCACGTTGCCCTTTGGAAACTTAATGTGTTCTTTGCGGGCACTTCTTTCAAGCAGCGCAAATCCCAGGGTAAGCGGTCCCAACCGGCCAAAGAACATCAGGAATATGATAACCAGTTTGGCCCCAGCGGTTAGCTCGGGAGTAATCCCGGTACTAAGTCCGGTTCCAAAGGAGGCAAAAACCTCGAAAATCAGTTTCATGATATCATGGGTATCCAAGAGGCTGATCAGAATAACACCGATAAATATTACCCCGGCAGCTATAACCGTAACGGTCAAAGCCCGGGCCACCGTGTCGGGATCTATGCGCCGATTGTAGACTACCAGATCTCCCTGGGTCTGCATTCTGGACTTGGAGGCCAAAAACAAAACCGCAAATGTGGTAGTCTTGATGCCGCTTCCGGTTCCGGCCGGTGAGGCTCCTACAAACATCAATAACAATAGAACCAGTAAGGTACCCGGAACCGCATGATTCAGATCCACCGTGGTGAAACCGGCAGCTAATGAGGTAATGCTTAGAAATAGTGAATTGACCAGGCGATCGATTACTCCCATTCCATTCCACAGCGTACTCGACTCGGTAAAAAAGAAAAAGACCAATCCGAACAAAATAAGAACGGTAGAGCTTACTATGGCCAGTTTACTGTGAAGAGACAGCCGGGTAAACCGTTTGTGTTTTAACACATCAAGAATAACTGTAAAGCCTATACCTCCGAGAACAATAAGTAAGGAAATGGTTATTAGAACCAGTTTGTCTTCTCTTAAGGGAATCAGGCTGGCATAAGCGGTGAATTCCTGACCAAGAATGTCCATCCCCGAATTACAAAAAGCGGAAACTGCATGAAAAACTCCATACCAGAGGGCTTTGTGCGGTGGGAAATACTTGAGAAAAGCAACCGATAAGAGCAATGCTCCGGTCGCTTCGACGGCCAGCGTAATCAGTAAAGTACCCCGGGCCAGGCGCACCACGCCACCCAGTGAATCACTTTTAAGGGCCTCTTTCAGTACCACCCGCTCTTTTAGCCCAATCCTTTTACCCAATAACAAGGCATAAAACGTAGTAACGGTGATCAGACCCAGGCCTCCGATTTGAATCAGCGCCAGGATAATTACATGTCCAAAGGAGCTGTAGAATACTCCAGTATCGACAACTGTCAGTCCCGCCACACATACCGCACTGGTGGCGGTAAATAAGGCATCCAGAAAGGAATTGAAGTCTCCGGATCTTATGGCAGCAGGAAGGGTAAGAAGTGCCGTTCCGGCCATGATTACCAATACATAGGTCAACGCTATCAATTGCGCCGGGGTTAGTGATCTCTTGGATGGTACTGGCTTTAACACGACAGACCTCTCAATTACAACAAGGTAGAATCAGTGTTTAGTATGCAGAGCTTGATCTGAATGAATCCAGGCGACACCTCTAATAAACTGATCCGCACCTCACATAAGGGCGAATTTGTCCAGATCCTGAGTAAGTCCTATGCATATCAACACATCGTCAGAATTCAGAACCTCATCACCAGGGGGAGCCACTATCAGATTCTGTCCCCGTTTTATCGCAATTACATTCACTCCGTATTTTACTCTAAGATTAGTCTGTTTGAGGGACTTTTGCACCAGAAATTGGGGAACCGTAACCTCTGACAAGCTGTACTTGTCAGAAATCTCAATATAATCCAGGAGGTTGGCACTTACCAGGTAGTGGGCTACCCTTTCACCCATGTCCCTTTCCGGATATACAATCTTATCCGCACCCAGCTTTTCAAGAACTCGGCCGTGCCGTTCATTGATGGCTTTGGCTACCACCCGTTTGACTCCCAGTTCTTTAAGAGTCAGGGTGATCAGGATGCTGGCCTGTATGTCGTTCCCAATGGCAACGATAGCCACATCAAAATTGCGAACCCCCAGGCTCTCCAGCACCCTTTCCTCCAACGCATCAGCTGTTACACCATAAGTAACTTTGTCTTTCATCGCGTCTATGACTTCTTCGTCCAAATCTATCGCCATAACATCATAACCCATATTGAAGAGGGTCTGCGCAACGCTTCTGCCAAATCTCCCCAGTCCAATAACCACAAACAGCTTTTTCTTCAAGCTTGAAGCCTCCTAATCAATGATGGCAATAGCCAGGGTATGTTTGGGGTTATACAATGTTTTAAACATTGTTTTCACAGCGAACTAAAAGGCACCACTGGGGGTGCCTTTTAAAAACCAGTTAAGCAATTTGTTTGGTTGACTAGAGATTGTTTTTTGCCAGTTCAGCCAGCTCTGAGAAGGCCTGAGGATCGCTTATGGCCATCTCCGCCAGTACCTTTCGATTAATCTCCACTCCGGCAGTCTTAAGTCCGCTGATCATTCTGCTGTAGGTTATTCCGTTGTTGCGAGCCGCCGCATTAATACGAGCAATCCAGAGCTTACGAAAATCGCGTTTCTTGAGTTTCCTATGTGCGTAAGCATAATTAAGGCTCTTTAAGACTTGCTGGTTGGCAACTCGGAAAAGTTTGGACTTGCTCCCCCGGTACCCTTTGGCTAACTTGAGAATCTTTTTATGTCTTCTACGGGTGGTTGTTCCGCGTTTCACTCTTGGCATATGTTCTAGCAACCTCCTCTTTATTTGTAAGGGATCAGTCTGGCGACTTTTGCAGTGTCAGCTTCGCTCGTATAACCGCCTTTGCGCAGTTTTCTCTTGCGTTTTGGGCTTTTGGAGGTTAGCAGATGGCTGTGGTAAGCATTCGCCCGCTTGATTTTACCGCTGCCGGTTTTCTTAAAGCGTTTCGCTGCCCCGCGATGGGTTTTCATCTTCGGCATTTATCGAGAATCCTCCTTTAACTTGCAGTGTTATTGGCGTTGTCATTCCTGGTAACATCAATTCTGGGAGCCAATATCANNACTTTTGGCTCTCTCTCTACCAGAGCAATATTCTTCAGGTCTTCAGCGAGTTTATTACACAAGTCTTTTCCGAGATCAACATGGGAAATCTCGCGCCCTTTAAACATGATGGTCACTTTGACTTTATCACCGGCGTCCAGAAATTTCCTGGCACTCCTGGACTTGACCAGGAAGTCGTGATCCTCGATTCTAGTTCTCATCTTTACTTCTTTGACCGTGATGATCTTCTGCTTTTTGCGAGCTTCTTTATCCCGTTTGCTTTGTTCGTAACGGAATTTTCCGTAATCCATCAAACGACAGACTGGTGGCTTGGCGCTGGGGGCAATTTCCACCAGGTCTAACCCTTTCTCCACGGCCATTTGCAGGGCTTCGCGAACGGGCACAATTCCAGCCTGTTCTCCATTTTCGTCAATCAATCTGACTTCCCGTACTCGAATTTCCTCATTGATTCTCCAGTCCTTGCTAATAAACAATCCACCTCCAAAAAATTAAAGCGGGCTAAATACCCCGCTTTTCCCGAAGATATACTCCGCAGAACTTGATTGGTCTACCCTATTGGCGATACCATAGGGTGAGAAGCGTGGGCCTCTACTTGCCAGTATTAACTTCACTAAATTATAGGGTAGCACAGGAATTTG
>DCTH01000224.1 GCA_002329495.1 Syntrophothermus sp. UBA1445
GTATGGTGGATTTGTACCGGGAATTCGCCCAGGGAGACCAACTGCAGAGTATATAGATAAGGTATTGGGCAGACTTACGCTGGCTGGCGGGGTGTTTTATGCCTTTATAGCCATACTGCCCAACTTTGTAATAGCCTTAACCGGTTTGACCAATATCTGGTTTGGGGGAACTGCACTTCTAATCGTAGTTGGGGTGGCGTTAGACACCATGAAACAGATAGAGGCTCACTTGTTGCTCAGGAGTTACGAAGGGTTTGTTAAGTAAGACAGGAGATGAAGTAGATGAACGTTATTTTAGTTGGACCTCCCGGCGCAGGAAAAGGTACACAGGCGGAAACGATTGTTGAACACTTTAAAATCCCTCATGTTTCTACTGGAGACATGTTCCGGGATGCAGTTCGCCAGGGGACGGAACTGGGCAAAAGAGCTCAGGAATATATGAATGCCGGTAAACTTGTTCCCGACGAAGTTACCATCGGTATTGTCAAGGAAAGACTAAGCCAGCCTGATTGTGACAAGGGCTTCCTGTTGGACGGATTCCCGCGTACGGTGGTGCAGGCTGAGGCCTTAGATGGAATAATGGAGAGTCTGGGCAAAAAGATTGAAATAGTTGTGAACATCGCGGTTCCAGATGAGATAATTGTGGAGCGCATTGTGGGACGGCGGTCGTGTAAGAAATGCAACACTGTCTATCACACCAAGTTCAATCCTCCCAAGGTGGAAGGTATTTGTGACAAGTGTGGTGAGCCCTTGTTCCAGAGAGCAGACGACCAGGAAGCGACTGCGGTTCAAAGACTAAGGGTTTACGCGGAGCAGACCAACCCGGTGCTTGATTTCTACGCCCAAAAAGGCGTTGTCAAAGACATTGACGGCAACCGGGCGCGGGCTGCGGTTTGGGAAGATGTAAAAAAAGTTCTGGAGTCCTATGATAATAATTAAGACTAAAAAAGAACTGGAAATCATGCGACAAGCGGGCCTCGTTGTTGCTGAAATCCTGGAGAGGTTAGCCGGGCTGGTTAAGCCCGGCATAACCACCGCTACCCTCGACCATTTTGCCGAAAACTACCTGGCTGAGCGGGGGATTAAGGCCTCCTTCAAGGGATACAACGGTTTTCCTGCGTCGGTTTGTGTTTCAGTGAATGAAGAGGTTGTTCACGGAATACCAGGTAAACGTCGCCTGAACGAGGGCGATATCGTGAGCATAGACATGGGAGTAATCGTAAATGGCTGGCACGGTGATGCGGCGATTACCGTGCCAGTAGGAGAGGTCGATCCTGAGATAATGCGATTGTTAAAGGTTACCGAGGAGTCGCTTTACCAGGGCATCAAGGCGGCCCAGGTAGGGGCCAGGTTAGGTATGGTCTCACATGCCATACAGAGTTACGTTGAAACGGCCGGCTTTTCGGTAGTCAGACAGTACGTAGGACACGGCATTGGTAGGCAGATGCATGAAGACCCGCCGGTTCCAAACTATGGCCGCCAGGACCGGGGTCCGGTGCTGGCCGAAGGTATGACCATTGCCATTGAACCGATGGTAAATGTCGGGGGGTATGAAGTTCTGGTCAGACCCGATAACTGGACTGTATATACCAAAGACGGCAGTTACTCGGCTCATTTTGAGCATACCGTAGCCATTACCAGTAATGGGCCGGAGATTCTGACCCGCAAGTAATGGAGGTGCTTACATGGATGGATGAATTAGTCGGCAGGCTAGTTGTCTCCAAAGCTGGTCGGGATAAGGGGAAGCCTTTTGTTATTATTAAAGTTATTAATGACAGGTTTGTCCTGTTGGCGGATGGTGAGCTGAGGAAAGTGGATAATCCCAAAATAAAAAACATCAAGCATCTTCAGATGATAAATAGGGGGTTACCCGAAATAACCGCAATCCTTAAGAGAGGGGAAGTCCTGGAAAACCACCGCTTACGGAAATTGGTGCGGAGTTCGTGGTCAGAGTACCAGGAGGAAAACAGGGAAGGAGGGTCCCTTTGTGACGAAAGAGGATGTCATTGAGGTTGAAGGTAAGGTGATTGAGCCGCTTCCAAACGCTATGTTTACCGTTCAACTTGATAACGGGCACAAAGTGTTAGCTCATATCTCCGGTAAAATGCGGATGCATTTCATCAGAATTCTCCCGGGGGATCGGGTCACGGTGGAGCTTTCGCCGTATGACCTGAACCGTGGCCGAATTGTATACAGGTTCAAATAAAGGAGGGCCCTTGGAATGAAAGTCAGACCATCTGTTAAACCCATGTGCGAAAAGTGCAAAATCATCAAGCGCAAGGGCAAGGTCATGGTGATTTGTGAAAATCCAAAGCATAAACAAAGACAAGGTTAATTGGAGGTGAAAAGATTTGGCCAGAATTGCCGGTGTTGACTTACCTCGTGATAAGAGAGTTGAGGTAGCTCTTACTTATATCTTCGGGATCGGGAGACCTTCATCCCGTAAGATATTGGCCTTAACAGGTATAAATCCCGATACTCGGGTTAAAGATTTAACCGAGGAAGAAGTTGCCAAAATAAGAGAAGTCATCAATAAGAACCACAAAGTCGAGGGAGACCTGCGCCGTGAAGTCAGTATGAATATCAAGCGGCTCATGGATATCGGGTGCTACCGCGGTCTTAGACACCGCCGAGGACTTCCGGTGCGCGGACAAAGAAGCAAAACTAATGCCAGGACCCGCAAAGGCCCTCGCCGCGCTGTAGCGGCCAAGAGGAAGAAGTAAAGGAGGAATAGGCAATAAATGGCGCGTAGAGGAGCAACTACGAGGATCAAAAGACGGGAAAGAAAAAATATTGACTTTGGCATTGCCCATATCAAATCAACTTTTAATAATACTGTGATTACCATCACTGACCGAGAAGGCAATGCGATTTCCTGGGCCAGTGCGGGAACCGTTGGTTTTAAGGGCTCACGTAAGAGCACCCCATATGCTGCTCAACAAGCAGCCGAATTAGCAGCCCGGTCAGCAATGGAACATGGAATGAAAGAAGTTGAGTGTTATGTTAAGGGACCCGGGTCCGGTCGTGAGGCTGCGATTCGTTCCCTGCAAGCGGCTGGTCTCGAGGTTAGCGTTATTAAGGACGTTACGCCCATACCGCACAATGGATGCAGACCACCAAAGAGAAGAAGGGTTTAAAGGGGGTTATTAATCAGTGGGAAGATATACTGGCTCGGTTTGCCGCCAGTGCAGAAGAGAAGGGGAAAAACTTTTTCTAAAGGGCGACAGGTGTTATTCTCCAAAATGCGCTGTAGACCGTAAACCCTACGGACCCGGCCAGCACGGTCAGGGTAGGCCTAAGAAACCGACAGAGTATGGATTACAGCTGCGTGAAAAGCAAAAAGCGAAGAGAATTTACGGAGTGCTGGAGAAGCAATTCCGTAATTACTTTGACAAAGCGGAACGCCAGGGCGGGATCACCGGGGAAAATCTCCTGATTCTATTAGAGAGACGGCTGGACAACGTTGTCTACAGATTGGGATTTGCAGCTTCTCGCAAGGAAGCCCGGCAGCTTATTGGTCACGGGCATTTCACTGTTAATGGCAAAAAGGTCAACATTCCTTCGTTCCTGGTCAAACCGGGTCAGGACATAGAAGTAAGAGCCCGCAGCAAAGAATCGCCCAAATTCAAAGAGATACAGGCACAAGCTGCGTACAGAACTCCTCCCGAGTGGTTGGAGCTTGATGTTGAGAACCTGAGGGGCCATGTACTAGCTCTTCCAAAACGTGAAAACATCGAGGCGACCATAGCTGAGCACCTCATCGTTGAGCTTTACTCCCGATAGGTTCAGGCTGACTATAATCCAGCCGAAGGAGGGTGAAAGATGCTTGAAATTGAAAAGCCTAGGATAGAGTGTGTCGAGAGGGATAACGATGCTCACTATGCCAAGTTTGTGATTGAACCGCTCGAAAGGGGCTATGGGACCACCCTGGGTAATTCACTGCGCCGGGTTCTGATGTCCTCACTGCCGGGGGCGGCGATAAGTTCAATCAAAATCGATGGCATACTACATGAGTTCTCAACCTTACCCGGGGTTTTAGAAGACATCACTGAGGTAATTCTTAACCTCAAACAGGTGGTTCTAAAATATGAAGGTGACGAACCCAAGATCCTGCGGCTTGAGCAAAAGGGCGCCAAGAATGTGGTGGCCGGCGATATTGAGCGAGATGCTGAGGTCGAGATTCTGAATCCCGAACACCATATAGCTACCATGAATAATGAAACCGAACTGGTTATGGAGTTGACGGTTGAAAGAGGCCGTGGTTACGTAAGTGCCGATCAGAAAAAGAAAGGTGATGAGGTTATCGGGGTTATTCCAATTGACTCCATCTTTACCCCGATAAGAAAAGTCAACTTTACGGTAGAGAATGCCCGGGTAGGACGCATTACTGACTATGACCGCCTGATGCTGGAAGTATGGACTAATGGCACCATTACGCCTGAAGAGGGCATTAGTCTGGCATCCAAGATTCTGGTCAACTACCTTAAACTGTTCTCGGAAATGGACGACGGTCATACCGAAGTTGAGATACTGGTTGAAAAAGAGGAAGAGAAGAAGGACAAAATCCCGGATATGCCGATCGAGGAATTGGAACTGTCAGTCAGGGCCTCCAACGGTCTGAAGCGGGCCAGCATCAATACCGTGGGAGACCTGGTGGAGAAAACCCGTGAAGAAATGGGCAAGATCAGGAATCTGGGGCAGAAATCCCTGGACGAGATCGAACAGAAGTTGAAAGAGTTGGGACTCTCATTTAAACAACCAGAAGACTAGCAGGGAAGGGGGAAGCACAGTTGGGATACAGAAGATTGGGAGTAAGAAGTGACCACAGGAGATCCTTACTTAGGAATTCAGTCACCTCGCTGCTGGCCCATGAAAAGATAACCACCACCGAAACACGAGCCAAGGAAATTAAACGGGTAACTGACAAGGTCATTACCCTGGGCAAGAAAGGTGATCTGCACTCCAGACGCCAGGCCTTGTCCTATTTGACGGATGAGAAAGTAGTCCGCAAGGTGTTTGATGACCTGGCCAAGAGATATGATGATCGGCCGGGCGGCTATACCCGTATCATTAAGTCTGGATTCCGCAAGGGTGACGGCGCACCCATGGCGATAATTGAGTTAGTAAAATAAGGATGATCAAGGTTCAGGGGGTAGGTTTTAGCTACCCCGGACTGGAGTCACCCGTTCTACAAGATATCAACTTGGAGATCAGGCCAGGAGAATTCCTGGCCTTATTGGGTAGAAATGGGTCAGGTAAATCCACTCTCACCAAGCTGCTTAATGGGCTATTGATACCATCAACCGGTGAAGTGGTGGTTGATGGATTAAATACCCGCGACGATAAGAACCTATCCAGGATTCGGCAGCGGGTGGGACTGCTCTTTTCAAATCCGGATAACCAGTTGGTAGCCGGCATCGTGGAAGAAGATGTAGCCTTTGGCCCTGAGAATCTGGGACTGTCCGCGAATGAAATCCGCGACCGGGTCAGCTGGGCCTTGTCGGTGGTAGGGATGTTGGATTACCGTAAACACCCACCGCACCTGCTCTCCGGCGGACAGAAACAGAGGGTAGCCATAGCTGGCATCCTGGCGCTTAAGCCGCGCTATATGGTCCTTGACGAACCTACATCAATGCTTGATCCTCAGGGTCGTGATGAGGTATTGCGTACCCTGATTGACCTTAACCGGGAACAGGGGACCACGATCGTCCTGGTTACCCATTTCGTAGAGGAGGCCACCACTGCTGACCGGGTAATGGTTTTGGACCAAGGTAAGCTGGTTATGACCGGCTCACCGCTGGAGGTCCTGACCAGGACGGGTGATCTGCATACCTGGGGACTACAAGCGCCGGAAATAGTCCTTTTGTGTCAGGAGTTGAGAACACTGGGCCATAACCTGCCCCCGGTTCTCGAGGGGGAACAGGTAGTGAAGATGATTCGAACGCTAATGGGGGGTTAGAGCAATCCCCCTGCAAATATTCCGAATTCGCTGGTTTGAACGCATAAGTAGTGGGTACGAGGCTTAGCAAATCAATGGGGCCGACAAATGATACCGCGCTTGATCAGGTGATAGTATGTCAATACGATTTTTCAATGTAGGGTTTCGATACGCCCGGGGACTTCCCTGGGAGAAGGTGGCATTAAAGAACATAAACCTGGAGATCAGACGAAACGAGATGCTGGGGATAATCGGCCCCACCGGTTCTGGCAAAACCACGCTGTTACAGTTAATGAACGGTATCGAAGACCCGAGTGAGGGTCAGGTGTTAATTGACGAAGGGGACCCGGCCAGATTGCGAGGTCGGGAAATTACCAGGCTCCGGCAGAAGGTGGGCCTGGTTTTTCAGTTCCCGGAAGACCAGCTGTTTGCGAACAGTGTGTATGACGATATTGCCTTCGGGCCAAGAAACCTGGGACTCACCGGGTCTGAACTGGAAGACCGAGTTCGGTGGGCCATGGAGATCATGGATCTTAATTTCAGTGAATTGTACCAGCGCCGCCCGCAAACCCTCAGCGGCGGGCAGAAGAGGAGGGTGGCCATCGCCGGGGTGCTGGCCCTGAAACCTGATTATCTCGTTTTGGATGAACCAGCAGCCGGGCTTGATCCGGAAGGCAGAACCGCCCTTTTGGCTCTGGTTAAACGGTTGCGCAAGGAACTGGGTATGGGGGTGGTCATGGTTTCGCACCGAATACAGGACATAATCAGCACCTGTGACCGGGTGGTGGTTCTGGTCGCCGGCGAGATTGTAAAATCAGGTTCACCCCGGGAGATTCTGCAAGCCGGTGAAGAACTGAGCGAAATCGGTTTTCGATTGCCCCCCATGAATAAGGTTTTACAGGAACTTAAGAGGTTCTTCCCTCATCTGGACGTAGGGCTGATCGGAGAGGCCGCCATCGCCAGCGAAATTGACCGGGCACTGAGGAATCAATGATGAATTCATTTACCTTCGGACAATACATACCGGGTGAGTCATATGTTCACTCCCTGGACCCGCGTACCAAGCTCTACCTGGTAGTGGCTGCGATGGTTGCAGTTCTTGGAGTCAACACCCTTTGGGGGGTCGTGATTACGGCACTCTTTATTGCAATCTTCATCCTGGCAGCCAGGGTACCGGCAAGAGTCTTCTGGAGTGGCACCCGGCCATTACTGATAGTGGTTGTGATCACCGCCCTGTTTCAGATCTTTTTTGTTCCCGGTGAGGTCATCTACCGGTGGTGGTTGGTTACCGTAACCGATGCCGGCTTGAAAATGGGGGCCTTGATGACTTATCGATTGCTGATGGTCATTCTTCTGGCCCAGTTGCTTACATTTACTACCTCACCCTTGCAGTTGACCGATGGTCTGGAAAGGGTTCTGAGACCATTCAGCAAGGTGGGAATTCCCGCCCATGAACTGGCGATGATAATGACCATCGCCCTGCGCTTTATCCCGGTCTTCTTTGAGGAAGGCCACAAGATCACCAGGGCCCAAGTGTCTCGCGGGGCTGATTTTCGGGGAGGATGGTTAAAAAGCGCCCAGAATCTGGTGTCTATAATAGTGCCTCTTTTTGTTCGGGCCTTTCATCGGGCAGATGAGTTGGCCCTGGCGATGGAAGCCCGTTGCTACACCGGTGGGGAGGGACGCACCAGGTTGCATGTTATGGTCATGTCCCCGGCGGATTATTGCGTTATGGCAGTTACAACCGGAGTAGTATTATTTGTGATCCTGTCCGGATTATGAACAGACAAATGTTTTATGCACAAAAAACGTATTAAACCAGTGATATTCATCAGGCGAGGTAAAGGGGAAAACCGATGCGCATCAAGTTAGTGGTGGAATATGACGGTACTGACTTTCATGGCTTTCAGAGACAACCTGGCAAGCGAACGGTTGATCAGGTACTGGAAGAAGCGATTTCTCAACTGACCGGGGAAGAGGTTCACGTGACAGGATCGGGACGGACCGATGCCGGAGTGCATGCCTTTGGTCAGGTGGTAGCTTTCGATACCCGGGCTACCATACCTCCTCAGCGGTACTGCCAGGCCATCAACACCTTTTTACCTCCTGACGTCAGGGTCATTCGCAGTGAAGAGGCGGCGACTGATTTTCATCCCCGTTATCATGCGCAGTGTAAGACGTATCGCTATCTTGTATACCGGGCTGCGAGAGGGTACACCTTATACCGCAGATACGCTCACCAGTATACCGGAAGCCTGGATATCGCCCTGCTGCAAGAGGCAACTTATAATATCACCGGGAAACATGATTTCCGGGGATTTATGGCCAGCGGCAGTGATGTGCAGGACACCGTAAGAACAGTTTATCGGTTCAGCATTGAAGAGAGATTTCCCTGGCTCAGATTCGAGATTACGGGAGACGGTTTTCTCTATCGTATGGTCAGGAATCTGGTGGGCACGCTAATTGAAATAGGAAGAGGAGCCATGACTCTCGAACAACTGGATGAGGTTATCACAACTGGTGACCGAAAAAAGGCCGGACCCACGGCGCCCGCCCGAGGTCTCTATCTGGTAAGGGTCGATTACTACCGTGTCGGGCATGGGGACGGTTCTACTATGCGAAAAGAATCGGTATCTATTGACAAGCGGAGTCTGAACTTGTAACATTAATAAGTGACGGAAAATTGCCTGACCCCGCCCCGTGTCAGGTGTGCTAAATCGGTAGGAGGGAACTGCTTGAAAACGTATATGGGAAAGCCACAGGACCAGGAAAGAAAATGGTATGTTATTGATGCTGCCGATCAAACACTGGGCAGACTGTCTGCTGAAATCGCAGCAATGCTGAGAGGAAAACATAAACCAACATTCACTCCCCATGTTGACTGCGGGGATTTCGTTATAGTTATCAATGCCGAGAAGATTAAGCTTACCGGCAAGAAACTCACCGATAAGAAATACACCTACCATACCGGATATCCGGGGGGATTAAAACAGGTCGATTACCAGACCCTGATGAAGAAGAAGCCGGAAAAGGCATTGGAGGTAGCGGTCAAAGGTATGTTACCGCATACTACTCTGGGTGCGCAGATGTTCAGAAAGCTCAAGGTCTACAGAGGGTCTAACCATCCTCACAAGGCCCAGCAACCTGTAAATTGGGAATTGAGAGGATAGGGAGGTAGAGCAATGACTACGAAGGTTCAATATCTAGGCACAGGAAGAAGAAAGACCGCCGTAGCCCGGGTACGTCTTTTGCCCGGAGACGGTAATATTGTTATCAATGGTAAGTCATTTGAGAATTACTTCCCCAACCGAACCCTGCGGCTCATTGTTATGCAACCCCTGGTTTTAACCGAGCTGGCCGGAAGATTCGATGTAATCGCCCGGGTTCATGGTGGTGGAGTATCAGGTCAGGCAGGGGCAGTAAGACTGGGTATCGCCCGCGCCCTGATCAAATCCAATCCGGAACTGAGAAAACAGCTGCGCAGAGCCGGTTTCGTAACCCGTGACCCACGGATGAAGGTNNGCCCGTAAAGCTCCGCAATACTCCAAGCGTTAACATTCTCAGCGCTTACCGCAAAGCAAAGACGCAAACAAAGAGGAAGGTCGAAAGATCTTCCTCTTTTGCTGCTTACAAGCCTCCTTAACCGCTCGCTTTTTAAAAAGAAAAATCGACTTCTATCTTATCACTTGAAGTAATTGTGTTATAATAAATAAAAATGTGAGTCATTTTTATGGCTAGTGGGACTGATCTGTCCTGGTGGGCTAGTATTCTGAGGGGGTGGAGGAGCAATGGATAGGCTGATAGCCAATCTGGAAAGGCTGGTTCCGGAGGCTATGGCAGGAGCCCGACTCCGCTACCGGGTATTAAGAGAGGTACTGTACAGCCAGCCGGTGGGGCGCCGACAGATTGCGATACGCCTCGGCTGCTCCGAAAGATCAGCCCGCTCAGAGATTGCAGCCTTAAAAGAACAAGGTGCCCTGGAGATAACCCCCGGTGGAATAATGTTGACTAATCACGGTCTGGAATTGGTCCATATGATTGATGAGGTAATCCCTTATCTGGAGGGGCTGAATTCTTTGGCACTTCATTTGCAGCAACGGCTGAAGCTGGATGCGGTGGTTGTGGTACCCGGTGACTCCTATTTGGATCCTTATGCCAAGAAAGATTTGGGAAGAGCAGCGGCCCGGTACTTCAAGGAAGTTCTGCCAGAGGTCAGTATTGTTGCCGTAAGCGGGGGTGCTACTCTGGCGGAGATGGGCAATGCCATTCCCCCGGGGCCGGCCAGACATGATGTAATGGTACTCCCGGCCCGAGGTGGGTTAGGAGAAAAGGTTGAAGAACAGGCCAACACCATCGCAGCTCATATAGCTGAGGCGATTGGCGGGCACTACCGGCTCCTGCATATCCCCGATAACCTGGAAGAGAACACCATGAAGAGCCTGATGGCGAATAGTCAGATTGCGGAGATAGTGTCACAGTTGAAGAGTTGTGATCTCTTAATCCATGGGATAGGTTCGGCTTTGGAAATGGCCAGTCGGCGCGGGCTGGCTGAAGGCGCATTGAAAATATTGGAAGACCAGCAAGCGGTGGGCGAAGCCTTCCGCTACTATTTTGATGCCCAAGGGGAGATCGTCTACAGTGTAACCGGTATAGGTCTTGAGTTGTCTGACCTAGAGAACATACCAATAGTTGTAGCTGTTGCTGGAGGAAGTAATAAAGCGCGGGCCATTGAAGCGGTTTTGACCAACCGCGGACGGGGAACTCTCATCACAGATGAGGGGGTGGCCCGGGCAATTTTGGAAAGGAGGCAATGATTGGTGTTGAAAGTTGGAATCAATGGATTTGGAAGGATTGGGCGACTGGTGGCCCGGGTCATACAGGATCGGGATGATGTTCAGCTGGTGGCTGTTAACGATATAGGGGACGCCAAGACCAGTGCCCATCTGCTGAAGTATGATTCCGTGCATGGGATCTTTAACCACCCGGTTGAAGCGCAGGATGGCGGCCTGCTGGTAGGGAGCAATCGGATTCGGTTCTTCTCCGAAAAGGACCCCTCTAAGATAGCCTGGGGCGATGAAGGAGTGGACATTGTAGTCGAGGCGACCGGCAAGTTCAAGAAACGGAATCAGGCAGCAGTACACCTGCGCGACGGAGTAAAAAAGGTGTTGATTACTGCACCTGGTACTGACGTTGATCTTACTATGGTTATGGGAGTAAACAGCGACATGTATGATGCAGCCAGCCATCATGTGGTATCCAATGCATCCTGCACTACCAACTGCCTGGCACCGGTAGCCAAAGTGATCAATGATAATTTCGGTATTGTCAAAGGACTTATGACCACCATTCACGCTTACACCAATGACCAGCGGATACTGGACCTGGAGCACAGCGACCTGCGTCGCGCCCGTGCCGGTGCGCTGTCCATGATACCTACCAGCACCGGGGCTGCCAAGGCTCTAGGACTGGTTCTGCCCGAGCTATCCGGGAAGCTTAATGGGATGGCTATTCGGGTTCCCACCCCTAACGTATCAATAGTGGATCTGGTCGTGGAATTGGCCAAGTCTGCTTCAGCAGAGGAAGTCAATCGGAGTTTACGGGAGGCAAGTCAAAATGCCCTGGCCGGGATTATGGAGTTTTCTGACCTGCCTCTGGTCAGCAAGGATTTCAATGGCAACCCCCACTCCGCGGTGGTCGATGGACCTCTGACCATGGCCATGGGAGATAACATGGTCAAGGTAATAGCCTGGTATGATAACGAGTGGGCGTACTCCTGCAGGGTTGTAGACGCTGTCTGCTACATGGCGGCTCAAGGGATATAACGGAGGTGCAATTCGAGTGCAGAGCTTGAAAAAGGTGGACGTTCACAACAAACGCGTCCTGGTGCGGGTCGATTTTAATGTTCCAACGGACAAAAAGGGTAACATCATAGATGATACCCGAATCCGGGAATCGTTACCCACCCTGCGTTATCTGGTGGATCAGGGGGCCCGGGTAATCGCCGTCAGCCATCTGGGAAGACCTAAAGGCAAGCCGGTTGAGGAGTTCCGGATGGATAAAGTCGCCCGGCATCTTGGTCATCTGATGAAAAAGTCAGTGATTAAAATGGATGAGTGTGTAGGACCCGCGGTAAAAAAAGCTATCGAGGCCATGGCTCCGGGAGACATAATGGTCCTGGAGAATGTACGGTTTTATCCAGGCGAAGAGGCCAATGACCCTGAATTCAGCCGACAACTGGCCGAATTAGCAGATATCTATGTAAATGACGCCTTTGGCGCCGCCCATCGGGCGCATGCATCCATTTCCGGGGTGGCAGATTTGTTACCCTCGGTTCCTGGATTCCTGCTGGAGAAGGAAGTCACCATGTTGAGCAAGGTGATGAGCGGGGCGGAGAATCCCCGGGCGGCTATCGTCGGGGGAGCCAAGGTAGCTGACAAGCTAACCCTCCTGAAAAACCTGGTAGAAAAGATGGATGTATTAATAATCGGAGGCGCAATGGCTAATACTTTCCTCAAAGCGCGGGGTTTGAACATTGGCCAATCAGTATTTGAGGAAGCCCTCGTGGACACCGCCCGCGAGCTTATGGAAATCGCCCGGGAGCGTAACACCAAATTGCTCCTGCCGGTCGATGTAGTGGTCGCCGATCACTTCGCGGAAGATGCCAAGCACCAGATAGTCCCGGTGGATCAGGTCCCGGATGGCTGGATGATACTGGATATAGGTCCGGAAACGGTTAAGGCCTACCGGCAGTATATAAACCAGGCGCGGACTGTCTTCTGGAACGGCCCGATGGGGGTCTATGAGTTTGAGGCCTTCAGCTCTGGTACCAACGGAGTAGCCAGAGCGGTCGCATCCGCACCTGCCATCAGCGTGGTTGGTGGGGGCGACTCAATGGCCGCCGTCTACCATCTCGGTCTGCAGAACAAGATTACCCATGTCTCAACTGGAGGTGGAGCGACCCTTGAATTCCTGGAAGGGAAGAGGTTGCCCGGCCTCGTGAGCTGCGACTTTAGACAGCAAATGGTGGGGTGAAACTATGCGCCAACCGCTTATCGCTGGAAACTGGAAAATGTTTAAGACCAATCAGGAGGCCTATGACTACATAAAAGAGTTGAACGCCATACCTTTGAATGACGGGGTAGAAGTAGCCATCATACCTCCTTTTACCTGCTTATCTGTCTTTAAGGAAGCCCGGACCTGGAGCTCGATCAAATACGGAGCCCAGAACATGTTCTGGGCTCGCGAGGGTGCCTTTACCGGGGAGATATCGCCTCTGATGCTGCTGGATCTGGCGTGTGATTATGTATTGATCGGCCACTCAGAGCGCCGGCAGATTATCAAGGAATCCGACCAGATGATTAACGACAAGCTGAAGCTGGCATTGGAAACCGGACTGATTCCTATCCTCTGTGTCGGTGAGACCCTGGAGGAAAGAGAAGCCGGGAACGCTGAAAAAGTGGTAGGCCATCAAATTCGGCTGGATCTGCAGGGAATTACCTCGCAGTCTCAGTTGGTGATTGCTTACGAACCTGTATGGGCTATTGGCACCGGAAAAAATGCCACGGCATCCGATGCCCAGCAGATGATTCGCTTTATTAGGGATATCATTCAGGAAGAATGGGGTTCGGACGCATCTCAGCAGACCCGAATACTATATGGCGGGNNCAACATCGGGGAACTCATGCAACAGGGCGATATCGACGGGGCCCTGGTCGGAGGTGCCAGTCTGGATCCACAGGTGTTTGCACAAATTATTAACTATTAATCGGGATCATGTCCCAGGTAGTAATGGGAGTAAGATTTATGATACCTAAACCTTTGACTTTGGTGATACTTGACGGCTGGGGAGAGAAATGCTGCTGTGAAAACAATGCCATTTCCCAGGCTGACCCCCAGGTGTTTAATACCTTAAAACAGGAATATCCCAGCACCATCCTCGAGGCTTCTGCGCTGGAGGTGGGCCTTCCCCGGGGACAGATGGGTAACTCGGAAGTCGGCCACCTGAACATTGGCTCCGGCCGTACCGTATATCAGGAGATCACCCGCATATCCCAGGAGATTCACGAGGGGAAGTTCTTCGAAAACCGGGAACTGAAAAATGCCATGGAGTATGCCGTGAATCATGATGGTTCCCTGCATCTGATGGGCCTGGTTTCAGACGGCGGTGTTCACAGCCACCTGGACCACATTATTGCCCTCCTGGAATTGGCCCGGCGGCGGGGTCTCACCAGGGTATATTTGCATGCCTTTCTCGATGGCCGTGATGTCCCCCCGGTCAGTGCCCTGACTTACATCGAGTCCCTGGAGGATACCATGAAGAGACTCGGAATCGGACAGATTGCGACTG
>DCTH01000052.1:0-145 GCA_002329495.1 Syntrophothermus sp. UBA1445
GGAAGCTCAATGAATAGGAATCTATTGCGGGATTTTGGAAAAGAAGGTCATGATGTGAATAAAGGGTGAGGTGATAATACGTAAGCTGTTATTCCCGTTCACCGCGACCGCCGGTTAAGTCGAGGGGAACTGTCTCCCAACCCTG
>DCTH01000052.1:175-9028 GCA_002329495.1 Syntrophothermus sp. UBA1445
GCCTTGCTGAGCTCCTCTTGACAACGGCGAAACAGACCAATTCCCTCTTCAAACAATTCCAGTGAAGTTCTGAGGGGCAAATCTCCATCCTCCAATTGTTTTACTATTTCCTGCAACCGGCTGAAGTCTTGCTCAAAACTCATTATAACCAGTCTCCTGTTCTTTTTTCTTGAACAACAACCCTGATTTCCCCGTTTCGTACGGTAAGATTTAACACTGAATCCGGTTCAACCTGCTCAATTACCCGGACTACTTCCCCATCTTCCCTGCGGGCAATAGCATAACCGCGTTCCAGTACCTTAAGCGGGCTCAACGCATCCAGTGAAACTGCCGCCTGTTGAAGTAATAATCCCCGGGCATGTAGATTATTCTTCATGCGATTCTCCATGACCTGCATGAGATGCTGTAATTCCCGACGGTGGTTATCAAATAGCAGGTGAGGCTTCTTCCAGACCCTTCTTTCCTTGAGGTAATCCAACTGAGCCCATTTTTGGTTGCAGTACCTCTCCATTGTCCGTCGCAGCCTTCGATGGGTACTCAGCAGCTGCTCCTGGTAGGCCACCATGTCGGGAACCGCCATCTGTCCCGCCTGGGTGGGTGTCGCGGCCCGGGCATCGGCTGCAAAGTCGGCCAGGCTGAAGTCCACCTCATGCCCTACCGCGGAAATAACCGGTATACGGGACTGAACTATTGCCCTCACTACTTTTTCGGTGTTAAAGGCCCACAGGTCTTCAATGGAACCACCACCTCTGCCCACAATCATAATGTCGGGATGTCCCCACTGATTCAAGGCTTCTATGGCCTGGGCAATCTCCCCCGGCGCCTCAGGTCCTTGCACGGTGGCCGCCGCAACCACTATATGACAACCTGGATGTCGCTGGCGAACCTCCCTGACAATGTCCCTAAGGGCCGCTCCGTCCTTGGAGGTAACCACCCCCACACAGTTTACAAAAGGGGGAATCGGTCGCTTGCGGCGGGGATCAAAGAGACCTTCTTTCTCCAGCCGCTCCTTGAGTTGGGTAAAAGATAAATAGAGACGGCCCAGACCGTCTGGCTCCATTTCTTCCACATAATACTGGTAACGTCCGTACTTCTCGAATATAGATATATACCCGCGGGCAATCACCTTTAACCCGTCATCAGGTTTAAAATCAACGTTTCGCGCCCAGGTGCGGAACATTACACAGTTGACGCTGGACTCCTCATCCTTCAGATTAAAGTACATGTGGCCTGATTTTTGGTAATACCGGAAATCCGAAATCTCTCCCCTGACCCAGACATTCTGCAGCAGTCGGTCGTTTTCCAGCACCGATTTGACATGGGTAGTTAACTCGGTCACCGAAAGTATCCGGTTACCTGGCAACATCCCTTTACCCATTTCGGTCAGCTGCCTTTATCAGGTTGGAGAGCAGCATGGTAATCAGAAGTGGTCCTAACCCCCCTGGAACCGGCAACAGCCATGGACGTGAATCGGCTTCAAAATCTTCAGTTATTGCGTTTCCGCAGGTCTTCCCCCCCTGCCAGTGGAAGCCTGCATCAATTACCAGTGACCCTTCCGCAAACGCCGAGCCGGGTATTGAACGGGGAGTGCCCTCTTCCAGGACCACTACCTCATAAAGAGATAGATCAATCCACGGCTGCATCTCATTGACCACGGTTACCGGACATTCTCTCCCCACCAATAAAGAGTTCAGGGGTTTAATCAGGTCCAAAGACTTTCCTACCAATAGGGCACGGGGTTTGGGTGTCCGGATGTAGTTGTCAATCAGATTTAAGATGGCCGCCGACGCGCAACTGGTAAAAACCTGTTTCCCCAGATAGCCCAGACCCAAATTCAGCGGATGAAAACCATCAACGTCCTTGGATATATCGATAGCCGCAATAACTTGATCCTGGTCAATCCCAGGTGGTAACGGAAGCTGAACCAGTATACCGTGGACCGCTTTATCCAGGTTTAATCTATTTACCAGGGCGATGACGTCATCCGTGCTGACCTCATGCAAATGATGTATCTGACACCCGGCCCCGATTTCGCCAGCCGCCCGTTGCTTCATGTTTACGTAGCGCTGGCTTTCCTGATCATTTCCCACCAGAATAATTGCCAGTACCGGAGGATGTTCTAATTCCTCCACCTGTTGCTTTAATCTTTCCCTGAGGCTCCGGGATAGCTTTAGTCCGTCAATAATGGGCATGTCTTTATTCCTCCGGTTCCATCTGCCATTTAATGGCGTCAACAAGATTCTTCCACAGATATGCAACGGTTACTGTGCCTACTCCGCCGGGTACCGGGGTTATAAATCCGGCACGCTTAACCGCCTCCTCGAATTCAACATCGCCGACCAGCTTACCGTCAACGTAATTGATTCCCACATCAATTACAATTGCGCCTGGCTTGATCCACTCACCCCGAACGAAATTGGGTTTACCCAGTGAGGCTACTACAATATCCGCCCGCTGTATATGATCCTTGAGTACTCCGCGCTCACTGGTTCCCGAATGACATACCGTTACTGTACAGTCGAGAGCGGTGAGCATGAGGCTTACTGGTTTGCCGACGATGTCACTGCGGCCGATAACAACGGCCTCCAACCCACGGAGTTTGACCCCGGTGGTCTTTATTAATTGAACAGCGCTCAGGGCGGTGCAGGGTGCCAATCCCGGCCGGCCCAGGAATAATCTGCCCAGGTTGTAAGGGGTCACCCCTTCCACGTCTTTTTTGCGGTCAATCGCCCATTGCAAAGCCCGACCATCGAGGTGTTTCGGCACTGGCATGTGCAGCATTATGCCATGGACTGCAGGATCGTGGTTCATGCCCTCAATAGTCTTGATAACCTCACCTTGCGCAGCGGATTCCGGAAGGTTGATCAATTCGCTCTTGATCCCAACCTTTTCCGCACTGCGCATCTGGGAAGCCAGATATGTTTTGGATGCCGGATCCTCACCAACCTGAATGGTCACCAGACGAGGATTCACCCCTGCGGTTTTCAGACGCTGCAAATTATCTGATACATACTGCAATATTGCGTTAGCCGGCTCCTTGCCGTACAAAACATTATTACTACTCAAGACGAACCCCCATTTCATGTTCGTAATAATAACACCTTCTGGTCATCAAAGCGGTACCCACTGCGTTGTCAGTACTAAGACGTGGTGGTGCCCAGAAGAGTTGTATTCCCGCCCCCTTAAGCCTCTCAGTCAGGCGCTGGCGGATAATCCCATTGGCCATCACCCCTCCCGCCATTACCACACTGGTGATTCCACAACGCTTGACGGCTGCTCTAAGTCCTTTTTCCAGGGTATTGGCAATACACTTAAACACCAGATGGGCCACTGTCTCCTGGGGCACCCCCAGATCCAGCATGGAAACCGCTCGGGTTTCTGCTCCGGAAAAGGAGAATCCCAGCGCATCAACCGCCGATGGGAGAGAAAGATCGGTAACAACATTTTGGGCCAGTCGCTCCATATATGGGCCCGATGGGAAGGGCAACCCCATGGCCACCCCCACCCGGTCAACCAGCTGTCCGGCATTTAAATCCTTGGTGGCCAGGATCAATTCAATATCATACCTGCCCTGATCACGTTTCACCAGCAGGATCTCGGAAGTCCCCCCGGAAAAATGAACCGCAATATAATCCGGTCCATTCAAGGGCAGTTCAAAGGAAGCTGCTTCAACATGTCCTTCCTGGTGGCTCAGTAGATACAATGGGTAGTTTCCGACACTGGCCAGACATCTACCCACACCCAGTCCGGCAAGAAAAACCGGCATGTAGCTATCAGGAAGCCGTCTGGGCCGGTCGCTCACACCCAACGCCAAAAGCCGGTGTTTCTTTATAGTAGGGGCCAGCTTTTCCATCAACACCGGGAGATTGCGTATGTGTTGAAAGTGGGCCTCAGACTGCCGCAGTCCTCTGCTTCCTGGTTTTACTTCCAAAAGCAGTCGTTCATCAGCCAACACCTCACCCGTTTCCCCGACAATCGCCACCGAGGTGGTATAGGCGCTGGTATCTATACCCAGAAAGGCATTCAATTCTTAAGCCCCCTTGATACGATCCAGGATGGCATTAATGAACGCATGAGAGTTGCTATCCCCATAGATTTTGGCCAATTCAACCGCTTCATTTATAACTACCACCGGATGGACATCACCCGTGTACAGCATTTCATAAGCAGCCATTCTCAAAAGGTTCCTATCAACTACGGGCATCCTCTCCAGAGGCCAATCGGGAGAAAACCTGGTAATCTGCCGGTCAATGTCTACCCGGTGTTCCAGAGTTCCCAGAACCAGATTGGAAATAAATTTCCGACTCTCTTCCTTAATCGAGAGATCCTGATTGAGCTCCAGAAGAGCCTCATTTGCGTCTGTCTGAACCAGGTCAACGGTGAATAATATCTTGAATGCTGCTTCCCGGGCTTTCCTTCTGCTCAATCGTTTTCCTCCTTCTATCGTCCGCGAAATCTTTTTAACCAGTCATCGAAATCAACCTGCTCGTCGACCGCTTTGCCGATCAAAAAGCCGCCAATGATACACATTACAATAAACAATGCCTTCCAGAACCCGTAATTAATCACCAGTATACCTGCAATCAATCCCAAAACCAAACCGATAGCCTTACCGCGGTGGTTCTCTATTATGTAAGTGAGCATTTTATCCCACACGTATTCCTTCCTCCTTTCAACGCACGGCAGGCTTGGGAGCAAAGTCGTCCACCTTTATCCTGACCTCTGCTACTCGAAGACCGCCGACTTCTTCCAGGAGAGCTCCGACCTTTTCCTGAATCGATGAGGTCATTTCAGGGATTTTGTAATCGGGGTTAACCATTAAGGTCAGGGAAACCACCACCCCGTTTTTTCCGTTGGTTACTTCGGGCTTGACTTCCCGCACCCCTTCAACCAGCTTGACAGCTTTAAGTACAATCTGTTTTATGGCCGGAACGGTTATGATCACTTTACCTGCAGTCGATTCCTGTACTACTACCTCAATTTCCTGTCTGGTTCTAAACAGCTGAATCATAAGAGCTAAACCAACAATCACCAAAAAGGCACCAACAGTGCCACTGATCAGCCGGTTTTGAGATGTTCGCACCAACTCATTGATCCAAACCAGTGGCTCATTGTTACCGAGGGCCAGTCCCACAATTATTACCGATAAACCAATCAAAACCAGATTATAAAGAACGAGTATTGACTTCCAAAAAGCCGACACCAAAATACCCCCCTTCCTAAGGAGTGGCTTACTTTTCACCCTTGCGGACCTTCGTGATTAAATGCACAAAACTGATCCAATAAAAACCCGAAAAGGGACAGCAACCCCCTGAACACAGGGGGTTGCCATCAATCTTTTATTTCTCAGCTGACTCTTCCTCAACTTTGCCTTTCTTCATTGAGACTCCGACTACATGGACATTAACCGCTGTAACATTAAGACCCGTCATGGTTTCGACTGCGCTCTTCACCTGATTCTGTACCGCCTTGGCCACGCCGGGAATCGGAAAACCGAACTCGACCACAATAAATGCTTCAATAGCAGCTTCGGTTTCCCCCACTTCAACTTTTACGCCCTTGCTCAGGTTTTTCCGACCCAGTATCTCAGTTAGTCCAGATGTAAGACTGCCGCTCATGGCAGCAACACCCTCAACCTCAACTGCCGCCAGGCCTGCTATGGTGGAGACTACTTCCTCCGCTATGCGTATCGCTCCGATATCCGTATTGCTGCTCATCTTCTCCAGGGAAACATTATTTTCCAATTCATCACCCCCTATATTTGTATCTACATTCTATTAGAAATATTTGCCGAGGGCAACTCTGGGGTTATTCCCGTTTTTTACTTGCCGCTGGTATCTATTCTTCTCGCGATAAAATTGGTATATACCTCTCCGCGCCGGAAAAAACTGTTGTCCAGTACCCGTTGATGAAATGGAATGGTGGTTTTGATGCCCTCAATTACGTGTTCGTTCAAGGCCCGGTCCATACGGTCAATCGCCTGGCTTCGATCCGGAGCCCAAACAATAAGCTTTCCTAATAGACTATCGTAGTAAGGGGGTACGGTATAACCTGTATAAATGAAACTGTCAACCCTCACTCCCGGTCCTCCGGCCGGCAAGTAATTCAGTACGGTTCCGGGTGATGGTATGAAATCCTGACCCGGGTCTTCCGCATTTATGCGACACTCAATCGCCCATCCGCGGGGGTTGACGTCATCCTGAGAGATTCCAAGTTTCTCTCCCCCGGCAATGGCTAACTGAGCCTTGACCAAATCCACTCCGGTCACCATCTCCGTTACCGGGTGCTCAACCTGAATTCGGGTATTAACCTCAATAAAGTAACAGTTTTTATATCTGTCCACCAAGAACTCAACTGTACCTGCGCTGTAATAACCCGTAGCCTCAGCCACTTTGAGGGCCATCTGCCCCATTCTGGCCCTGAGTTCCTCATCTACAAACGGTGACGGGGATTCCTCCAAGAGTTTTTGATTGCGTCTCTGGATAGAACAGTCCCTTTCTCCGAGATGAACCAGATTCCCATGTTCATCGCCCAAAACCTGTATCTCAATGTGGCGAGGTTCCTCAATGTATTTTTCTATGTAGACCTCGCCATCGCCAAAAGCAGCCTGCGCTTCGGTCCGGACCACTTCCAGGGTTTTTCCCAGTTCCTTGCGGTTGTGGACCAGGCGCATTCCTTTACCGCCACCTCCCGCCGCCGCCTTGATAAGCACGGGGTATTGGATCTCTTCCGCAATCCTGAGCGCCTCTTTTACATCACTTATTTTTCCTTCACTCCCCGGGACTACCGGAACTCCGGTTTTACTGACCAGTTCTCTGGCAGCTATTTTGTCACCCATCAGCTTGATGGTATAGGGAGAGGGACCAATAAACTTTATCCCATGAGTGGAACACATCTCAGCAAAATACGCATTTTCCGCCAGAAATCCGTACCCGGGATGAACAGCCTGACAACCGGTGTTTATAGCAGCACTGATGACATTGGAAATGTTAAGGTAGCTTTGGTTCGCTGGCGCTTCACCGATGCAGACAGCCTGATCGGCCATTCTTACATGCAAAGAGTTGGCATCCACCTTGCTATAGACCGCTACCGTGGTCATCCCTAACTCCTTGCAGGCTCTTATAATTCTGACCGCGATTTCACCACGATTGGCGACTAGTACCTTGGAGATCAAATCCTCACCTCTATTCCTTGGCAATCAGGAACATTACCTGTCCGTATTCAACTGGTTGAGCGTTCTCCACCAGAATCTCTACAACCCTGCCCTTGACCTCGGATTTAATCTCGTTCATAAGCTTCATCGCTTCTACTATGCAAAGGGTCTGTCCAGCTTCAATATAATTCCCGACTTCCACAAAAGGAGGAGAATCCGGGGAAGGGCTTCGATAAAAGGTTCCTACCATAGGTGCAATCACCTGAACCAAATTCTCATCCGGAGCTTCCGCTTTGTCAATCTTCTTGCGGTCACCACCGCGCTTGACTGCAGACCCGGATTGATCCACCCCAGTACCGGTCTCAGAAGCTGTTTTCAAACCCTTGCGCAGATTAAGTTTGAACTCGGGTCCTTCATATTCCAGTTCCGCCAGACTGGTTTCGTCCAGCAACCGAATTAATTCTCTTATGCTCTCCACATTCATATCCTCGTTCCCCTTATCCGATTTGATTACTTTTTGAGCCGGTTTAGCTGGAGGTGCGGCTGGTTTAGGTTTCTTATCCTGCTCAGAGATAGAAATCAAATGCTTTCCTTCGGCCCTGTTATTGCGGTATTCAAAGAATTTACGGGCCACCTGGGGAAATAGCGCGTAGGTCAAGATATCTTCATCGCTTTTTGCCAGACCCGCCGACTCTTCCCGGGCTTTTTCCCAGCCAGGGTTAAGAAGGTCTGCAGGACGAACGGTGATTATCTCTTCATCCCCGATAATTTTCTTTTTAATCTCGTCTCTGATAGGAACGGTCGGTTTTCCATAGAAGCCCCGCACGTAGTCTTTTACTTCATTGGGACACATCTTGTAGCGTTCTCCAGCCAGCACGTTAAATACCGCCTGGTTCCCTACTATCTGGCTGGTAGGTGTCACCAGAGGAGGGTACCCCAGGTCTGCCCTTACCCGCGGAATCTCCTCCAGAACCAGGTTCAGCTTGTGGACCGCTTTTTGCTCCTCCAGCTGGGAAACAAAGTTGGTTATCATCCCGCCGGGAACCTGGTGCTCAAACACCTTCATATCATTGATGCGGGTTACTCCACGTTCAAATCCCTTTTTCTTACGGATGTCCTCAAAAAACGCGGCAACCTCAAATAAATCATGGATATCAAGACCCGTATCCCACGGTGTACCCTGTAAGGCCCTGACGATGGTTTCAACCGGAGGCTGGGAAGAACCGAACGCCAATGGAACGCTGGCAGTATCGACGATATCAACCCCGGCCTCGGCTCCCTTGAGACAGGCGCCAACAGCCAGACCCCCTATATAATGGGTGTGAAGCTGGATGGGTATATTAATGCGTGCTTTCAAAGCTTTAATCAGGTCATAGGCTTGATAGGGACCCAAAAGACCTGCCATGTCCTTAATACACAGGCTGTCGGCACCCATGTCCTCCAGGCGGAGGCCAGTTTCCACGAAGTACTCCATGGTGTGCACCGGGCTTATGGTATACACTACACAGGCCTGAACATGCTTATTTACCTTCTTGACCGCTCGAATGGGAACCTCCAGGTTGCGGATATCATTGAGGGCATCAAATATGCGGAAGATGTCAATACCATTATAGGCTGCCCGTTCAACAAACCTCTCCGCAATATCATCAGGATAATGAGAATAGCCTACCAGGGACTGCCCGCGCAGAAGCATCTGCAGC
>DCTH01000121.1 GCA_002329495.1 Syntrophothermus sp. UBA1445
GAATCCGCCCATCGGCTCCACCTATAAAGCAAGTAACCGCGCAGGATTGCGCGGTTAACTTTAGTTGCAAGAAGGATTGGGAAACCAGCCCTTCTAGTATGTACCTCGCGTTCAAACTCTAAAGAGACTCCCCACCATCCATCACAATTGTCTGGCCGGTTATGTATGACGAGGCATCAGATGCCAGGAACAGCACTACACGAGCTGCTTCTTCGGGCTGGGCGATGCGCCGGAGCGGAGTATGTTCCTCGGTTCGCTTCAACACTTCTTTATTGGTCCATAATGCGGTGCTGAATTTGGTCTGTACCACTCCCGGTGCCAGAGCATTAACCCGGATTCCGTAAGGTCCCATTTCTTTCGCCATCGACTTGGTTAGCATGAGAACACCGGCCTTGCTTATGGAATACAGTCCTAAGTAGGGGCCCGCTACTAATCCGGCAACAGATGCTACATTAACAATCGTGCCGGCGCCCTGTTGCATCATTATCTTGCCAACCAGCTGGCTGAGAATGGTGTACCCTTTCAGGTTGGTGTTCATAATTTGATCATACATTCGTTCTTCCTGGTCCACCAGCAGTCCCATGCCGGGATTGGTCGCCGCGTTGTTGACCAGAATATCAATGTGACCAAACTCATTGGCAACCGTTTCTACCAGTCTTTTCAGATCAGCTACCTCGCGATTGTGAGCGGGTACAACCAGGGCCTTTCTGCCCAGCGCACGAATCTCCTCGGCCACAATCTCCAAATCGGCTTTAGTACGGCTGGCAATTGCCACATCGGCTCCTGCATCAGCCAGAATGAGGGCAGTCTCTTTGCCAATTCCTCTGCTGGCACCTGTTACTATCGCAACCTTGCCCTCAAGAGACAGATAAGAAGTATTCATCATTCTCCCTCCCAATCGATTTTCATGTTTTTTTGAGATAGTACCTACCAGGCTGTTTTCCAACAAAAGAGTTCTTCTCCATTTATGTGTACTTCATTTATGCCTACTTTGTCAAAAGTTTTTGACGGTTCTGATGTTTCAAGCAAGTTCTGCCCCCAACTTTTAGCAAACCAATGGAGTATATAAGTACGGGGATGGTAAAGCGAAAAAATGATGATAAAAGATGAGATGATCATCAGGATAAATCCCATAGTATGGGCCTTTATGATACTGGATGAGATGAAATGTACCTCAAGTAATTGGTAATCAGCAGGTCGACGGTTCAAATCCGGTCGTTGGCTCCACGAAGAAACAAGAGCCCGCGCTGGTTGCGTGGTTTTGTTTTGAGAATTAACATACCCAACCGCCCATCCGGACTTGCGGCAGGTTAACGTCCCGAAGTCACAGCAGGCTTCTCTTCCCCACAATTTTGCCTAACATTTCGAGCAGGACACTGCTTTGCACTTCCACGTAGCCGCCATCATGCTGATCGTCTCCATTGGGGACCATTACCAGCAGGAGATTGCCCGGGCTTTTTTCGCTTATTTCCAGGGTGTAATCGTTACCGGGGATAACCAGTTTAAGATACGGATCAGCCATGTTCTACCTCCGGTCAGATTGTTAACTAGGGGTTTCGCCAGATGGCAATAAATTCCTGCCTGCAAAATACGATGCTTGACAGGATAGCTGGCGGTTATCGAAGATTACTTTCATTTTTATTGTGGAATATGGGAAAATAGAAAAGGTGATTGGACTTGAAAGAAATTCTTGATGTACTCAGCCCGGCCTACAAATATATTCCCTTTTCCGCCGAGACCCTATATCCATGGCTTACCCAAATCGCTATTGCACTGGGGATCTTTCTGGGCGTCTATCTATTCAGGAAGTTCTTGGTGCAGAAGATTCTTGCTCTACTGCTCAAGATAACCCATAAAACCCGGATCGACCTGGATACATTTTTAATTATGGCTTTTGAAAACCCGCTGCGGCTGTTTTTTGTTGCGCTGGGGATTTATTTCGCTCTGGTCTACCTTCCGCTCAATGTGGAGACGAACGTGTTGATCTCCCGGCTTTTCCGATCCGCGGTGGTTATTTTTATATCTCTCGGTCTCTGGAATCTGGTGGGGCTTTATAGTGATTCTGCCGAGGGAACGGGAAACCTGGCAAGTTTCAAAATTGACAAGATCCTGGTACCGTTCCTGTCAAGGGTTCTGAAATTCATAATCGTGGTGTTGGCCTTGAGCGTTATTCTGCAGGAGTGGGACTATGACATCAATGGCCTCATTGCCGGACTGGGGCTAGGGGGATTGGCTTTTGCTCTCGCCGCCCAACAGACCCTGGCTAATCTGTTTGGGGGCATTGTGATCATTACCGATAAGCCCTTTTCCATTGGCGATTGGATTCTGACCCCCAATGTGGAAGGGATCGTGGAGGACATAAACTTCCGCAGCACCAAAATTCGGACATTTACTCAGGCGGTGGTAACTGTACCTAATGCCACTCTGGCCAATGATCCGGTAACTAACTGGAGCCGCATGGATAAAAGAAGACTTACTTTCACCCTCGGGGTGAGCTATAGTACCCCTAGGGAGAAGCTTGAGAAATGTATTAATGATATCAGAGAGATGCTTCAAAACCACCCGGATATTCACCAGGATACTATTTTTGTCAATTTTGATTCCTATGGTGATAGCAGCCTGAATATATTTCTTTACTTCTTTACCAAGACCACCGTTTGGAAAGAGTTCCTGCAGGTTAAGGAAGATGTTAATCTGAAGATAATGAGTATATTGGAAGACGAAGGGATTTCAGTTGCCTTCCCCAGCACCAGCGTATATTTTGAGAACGATCTTACAACCATGGTCCAAAACAACGCCGACACAGGCGGGAGCTAAAACAAATTCGTTCGTGGCTTTCGTGATAGAGTAAGGCTTTAATTCGCTTTCACCAGATAGAAATGTTCTCTCCTCCCCACAACTGAAATAGGCAATGGAAAGAAAATCCCGTACCATCCTTGTGATACGGGATTTTTGACCATTCTTAAATAAGTAACACTTGGCGAAAACCTTTGTAGAGGAAATCTGCTATGCCGGTATTTGCCTCAGTCCGACCAGATCCCGGTTAAGGGCAAAAAACACTCGGACGTATCGTAACCTAGCCGCAGGTCATCCCACCGTCGATGATAAAGGTCTGTCCAGTGATGAAATCCGATGCGGGGGATGCCAGGAGCAGGATCAGGCCCTTCATATCATGATCCCCGCCAAACCTGCGCAGGGGTATCCGGGGCAGCACCTTGTCCTTGGTCATCTCCAACAGACCGCTGCTCATATGAGTGGGGAAGTAACCAGGCGCGATGGCGTTGACATTGATACCATAACGGGCCCATTTGATAGCCAGATCCTTGGTAAGTATGACTACCGCACCTTTACTGGCCTGATATGCGATGGTGTCCTGCATCTCCGGCTCGCTGCCCACGAAGGCCGCGATCGATGCGACGTTGATGATCTTCCCTCCGCCGTTTTCCTTCATCACCCGGGCGGCAATTGCTGACAGATCGAACAGCCCGGTTACGTTAATGTTGAATACCTTGTCCCATTTGTCCATTGGGTAGTGGAGGGAATCAGCCGCCCAGGTAATCCCGGCATTGTTGACCAATATATCGACTTTGCCGAATTCCTTAACGGTAAGGTCAATCAGGTTCTGACGGTCTTCGGCTTTCCCCACATCGCATGCGGCGGGTATAGCCCTGACCCCCAATTTCTCCAGTTCTTCACACAATGCTGCGCAGCGTTCAACCTTGCGGGCAGCTACCACCACATTGGCCCCAGCCTCGGCCAAAGAGGTGCACATCTGCGCTCCCAGACCGATTGATCCGCCGGTGACCACGGCGGTTTTTCCCTTAAGGCTCAACAGATCAAATACGTTCATCCTTTACAGCTCCTTCGAGTTTTAGTAATAGCACTGGATAATGTTTGCAGCAATAGTTGCCTGCCCTGAGGGCACCGCCGGTCCCAGGAATCCGGCTAACCGCACTATCCTTTATCGGCAATTATGTCACAGAATTTCATTTTCGCTTTGTCACCCAGGTAGGGGACGATCTTCTTCATCATGATTTCCTGGAAATGAGGGGTCGATCCATGCAATTCCATGGCCGCCTTGTCCTTATATACCTCGTAAAAAATAAACTCAGTCGGGTCCTTCTTGGATTGGAGCAGGGTATAGGTCAGAGTACCTTCTTCGTCTGATATTTGGGCAACAAACGATTTCAGGATCTCAGCCAGTTCAGCTTCCATGCCGGGTTTTGCTTTCAGGGTTGCGATATTTGCGATCATTTTTTCAAACGCCTCCATTATTTTAGTTAAACTCACCTGATAAGAGTCGATGAGTCCATAATCATAGCATATAATTATATTCTGCTCTTGAGAAGTCCTAAGCATGAGCTATGCCAAAACTTACCCGGGAGATATTCGGTTTTAATTGTCTACAAATGCAAACCTGTCCGCACGCTTATTGCATCCGGTGATGGAATAAAGTGTAACTCGGTTAAGTTTATAGCCGCTGGAGTTTTGTGGGGGGAAAACCGAACTGGAGGTGGTGTCTAGGGCCTTATTAAGCCGATTTTATCAGAGAAATGATGGTTGGCGTGACCCAGCAATGGTCCTTGGTTAAAAGAAGAATCCTCTTCCTCCGCAGCAGGGGAAGACTCCTAAAAGAAACGGGTTGATCAAGCCAAATTGAAAGTCGCGAGGCAAACCAAAATCCAAGAAATCGTCAAATCCCAGGACCCTGCCACAGCATGGGCAAATGAACCTTCTACCAGCGAGAAACGGCAGTGTGATGCCCCCCTTTCTAATTACAATTCCAGCGGCTTTCCCCAGTATAAGATATGACTATTATTTCCATATTGTTCCAGAGGCTGAGAAGAGTGAAGGCCTTTGCATATGTCAGGTCACTGCCAGGAAGATTTCCTGTAATAAGGTGCACGGTTGTAAAGATTAAGGGTATAATTGGATATAATAGCATATTTATGGTGAGAGTCGAGGAGGACGACGATATGGCGGAAGTTAAGTTTGAAATTGTGAAGAGCCTCGGGGTCTTATCAGAGACTTCGAAAGGCTGGATGAAAGAGATTAATCTGGTTAGCTGGAATGACCGGAATCCAAAGTATGATATTCGTGAATGGAGTCCTGACCATGAACGCATGAGTAAGGGCATCACCTTAAGCCCGGAGGAAATGGTGAAGTTGAAAGAAATTCTGGCAACGATTGACATCGAAAACCTGGATCTGAAATAAGTGGGAAAGATCAGGAAGGGGGGACCCCGAATCGGGGTTCCCCAACTGACCATGTGGATTCAGATCAGGACAGATACTCCACCATTAAGGGCATAAAGTGGGGTATTATGTCCGGTAGCATCTTGGGCATCAGATCAATCATAGCCGGTGGCATCAGATCGGGCATCTGTTCCTCCATGAAATCGGGCATGGGGACCTTTTCCCTGACCATGGCCAGCATCCTGGGCATGACCTTGGGCATCATACCCGGCAAAAGCAGGGGAAACATCCTGGGCATCACCGGAGTCATCATCGCTATTACCGGCCTCTTGATCCCCCCGGGCAGTGTCTTGATCCATTTCATCATGGCCCCCATTGGTCTTGGCATGGCATTTATCAGGTCATCCATCATTTCGGCCATCATCTCAGCCATTCCCTGCGGCGTCAGCATTCGGATCATAATGTCAAATATCGCCCAGCTGGCATCGATTTCAGGTGTGCTGTCCGGAACCTCAAAACCGCAGGCTTCGGCCATAAAGGTTGCCAGGTCGCGTACCTGAAGGTTAGTCACTCCGTAATGATTGGCAGTTACCCTCAGCTGTACCCGGCAGCAGGGACAGGCGGTGATGAGAGTCTCAGCGCCGGTTTTCAGGGCATCATCCACTCGTACCTTTCCAATTTCGGCGGCAATATCAGGGTTATCTACCAGGGTGAGCACTGAGCCGCAGCAGTGGGCTGTATCCCGATTAAAATCCATCTCCCGGAGTTCCAATCCGGGAATCGACTTCAGCAGTTCCCGGGGTTCTTCGTAAACGCCGGAACACCGGCCCATGTGACACGGGTCGTGGTAGGTGACCCTGGTGTTCATTTCTACCTCGGGGGTGAAATCGCCCCGGGCAATCTGTTCCGCTATCACTTCCGAGTAATGCCGGGCCCGGAAGGGGTATTCTTCGCCCCGGTCTTCAACCCACCGCCGATAGTAGGTATCCCAGATCAGCCGACAGGCCGGACAAACGGTTATTATAGTCCTGGCACCCCGGCGTTTCATGGCGGCAATATTGTGGTCCATGATCTCTTCGAATGCCTCCCACTTGCCGGCCATCAGCATAGGTATGCCGCAACAGGCCTCTTCCTGGCCCAGGTAACCGAATTCGATGCCGGCCTTGTTGAGGATCCTGGCGGCGGAAATAGCGATGTCCTGCTCGACAAACGAGGCGGTACACCCGGGGAAGAGCACGGTTTGACTCTGATCTTTCAGCCGGGACCTTATGTCATCAGGCAGCCATGCATCCCGGTCCTTTGCATAATGAGCCCAAATGTTCTTTTCTTTGCGGGCGCTGGCCTCCATGATGTGGAAGGCAGGCAGGGAGTGGAACCCCTTATCCTGAACCAGTTGACCTCTCAGCTTCAGCCAGGACGGTTCAATGGGCAGTTCCAGCTGGCACTTTTCCATACATACTTCACAGGTGGTACACTTCAGAAAATCTGTTACATCAGCCTGGGTCAGAGTGGTCTCGCCATTGGCGACCATCTTCAGCAGGTTCCATTTTCCCCGAGGGGACTGCGACTCCCATCCTCTCCCGTAGTAGGTGGGGCATTCATCAACACAATAGCCGCACTGGGCGCAGGAGTAGCTGTACCAGTTCAAGTCGCCGGGCAGTCCCCGGTTGGGGGTGTGATCTTCAGTTGCTTGATTTCCGGGGAATCTGTTGGCTACCGTATTTATCAGCCCCTCCGTGGCCAATCCCCACCTGATCATACGGCTAACGGGTTTGACCCGGATGGTCTTGCCCGGATTCATAATCCCCTGAGGATCATGCTGGGCCACAAAGTTGCGAATGCTGTTGATCTCAGCTGATCCCAGGATATCCTCGGCAAAGCTGGAAAAGTATAACCCGCATCCGTAAGGACGCCCACCGTTTTCCAGAGCGGCTTTCAGTACGGTCAAAGAAAGGCCGAACGCTGGCGTGAAACTTAATTTGCGCTCATCATGAGGGATGAACCCCAGCAGCACTATCTCGCCGCCTTTGACCGCGAACCCTTCCAGCAGGATCGGCTGATTGATGTTTCGGTCCAATTGAGCCAGGGTTGAAGCCAGTGAAGAAACCGGGATTGTCACTTCGGCCGGAATGAGGGAAGGACCCAACCGTTTGGCCTTCATGGGATTAAACCTTTCCTGCCACTCGTTATCAGCTATTGAAGGCGGAAGTTCCTCGCCACCTGAATTCTGGATCAATTGGGACAACCGGTTCTCTATCTCGGGTGAAGCGGCATAAACCACTGACAGCAGGTAGCTCTCAGGGAGGACGATTCCGGGTTGCTCAGTTTGATATTTGGTCTTGGCCGGCATCCGGTTGCGATATCTGACGTTCGCAGGGTTGGTGAAACTCATTGACCAGAGGGGCAAGCCTTCAGCGAAGACATCCTGGACGAAGCTAGCCAGAGACACTGACTCGGAAAACGAGTAAACCTTTCTTGACCAGGTTTGAAGGGGATCAACCTTAAAGGTGACAGAAGTAATAAAGCCAGTTACACCGGAGGCCTTTTGCACCAGACCCAGGTCTTTTCCAGAGAGAACATGGATAGAGCCATCGGGCGATACCAACCGGACCTCAACCACGCTATCTGCAAAATAACCCGCCTGATAACTGCCCAATCCGAGGCCGCCGGTGGCTAACCAGCCGGCAACCGTGGAGGCCGGAGCACTGGTGGGATACGAACGCAGGGCCAGATTCTGCTGCCGCAGTGCCGTCTCGACGTTCTGCCAGACCGCGCCCCCCTGAACGGTAACTGTAAGTTCTTCGGGATTGATCTCCAGTACCTGATTCAGGCGGTTGAACTCCACCACAATGCCGCCTTCTATGGGCAAAACCCCACCATAACCGGAAGTCGCTTTACCTCTGGCCGTCAGAGGGATGTTATTCTGCTGCGCCCAAACCGCCAGCTTGACCAATTCCGTCTCACTTGAGGGCTGCACTATTGCAGCGGGAATGCTTCTGCCAACCAATCTACCAATGATACCTGGCATGGTACCAACATCATGCCCATAATGACGGGTTTCCCGGGGATCATAACACATCCTTTCCCCGAATAACTCACGAAGAAACTGCTTTTGGTCATCCGTTAAATTTCGCACCTTATAACCTCCCCTGACATACTATTTTCCTGCTGGATGGTACCCAGGAGTCAATCGCATATACATATACCCCTATGGGTATATTACTAACAAGAAAGTAACATGCTTTTGATCTGTGGTCAACCTCCGAATTTGACATCCAGTTAGCCTTGACATTAGAATTGAATTGTGGTGCTATTTGAAACGGTGTAATACCTGGTATAGGTATGGGGGGGGATAACGATGAAGATGAACGGTGACCAGAAGGAGTGTCGGCAGGACATACAGGCCCGCTTAAAAAGAATCGAGGGACAGGTGCGGGGGATTTCACGGATGGTGGATGAGGAACGCGATTGCAAAGATATCATGGTGCAGCTTACTGCCGTAAAAGCTGCCATATCTCAGGTAGGGGTAGTTGTCCTGACCAACTATCTGGCCAACTGCTTGGGGGAAGACCTGGTCAAGGATCAGAATGTCCGGGAAAACCTCGACAAGTTCTCGGAACTGCTCCGGAAATGGTCCTGACAACGGGGGATAGGTTCGGGTGGGGAAAGCTATTACGGGGACACCATACTACTTGCAGGCCGAGGCCTGCAAGTAGTATGGAGTCCCCGTAATGGGAAACTGTCCACGTGTCCCATCACCCTGGCCTATTTTACTGTTCGGATGGTTCTACCGGGGGATTGATCCGGGGGACGTCTGGCAGGATGATGTTAAACTGTGATTCGATGGCCCGAGCCAGTTCGGGGTCATGGATGCCTTCGGACGGCTTGGGTTTTCTCTTGCTGGCAATGGGGATTATTACGGTATACCGGTCACTCTTGTTCTGCTCCCCGGTTCTCTTATTTGACGGTCTGATGCGGTGCATTTGGTCTCCTTCCGAATATTATTTGTCTGTTTTCAGACCATGCTCAGCTACCCGCGCGGGGTCCCCGCAGGGCAGGTCCTGGATCAAGTATTGTCCATCCCAAGGTATACTATACAGCCGATGCCAGATGCGCCAGGCGTTGCCTCCGGAAAAATGGGGGGTGACTGGGCGTTGGGGAGATGCTGTTAATAGGGGGAGACTGATCTGCCATATTCATGGAACAACCGACGGTGATTGATATTTCCTGCTGCCGGAGACTTAAGGGTAAAGAAACAGAAACAGGCCTGATTGTAATTCAGGCCTGCGGTTATTTGAAAACTATGTTATCTCCGCTATAGGATTCTGATCGGGGATCAGGATTTGAAGAGCTGCAGATACTGATCCAGATCCTGTTTGACTCCGTTCTCCCGGGCCACCCGTTTTAAGCGATCCCATTCCTCCGCCGGGGCGGCGGGGAGTCCCAGTACCTGGTTACTGAAGGACCAGAAGCCGTAACAACCGACGGCCCGGGCCGCCATCATTCCCGCTATATCCCGATCCGGGTCGGTCTCCTGGGTGTAGGTGATTAATGCGTTGACATTGTCTTTAAAGTCGCCCTGCAGCAGCTTGTTAAACCGGGTTGGCCCCGGCTGGGGAACAATACCGGTTGCTGACTGCCAGGCTTCAAATTCCTGACTCATCTTGTCCAGTTCCGCCAGGTAGAACTCCAGTATCGCTTTCTCCAGGGCCTGCCTGCCGTTCGTGGGGAAGGCCATGATTATACTGCGGGCCGCATCGAGATCAGCCTGGATATACCCGGTGTGAAGGGTAAGGCTCTCCCTGGAGACGGTCATACGCTTTTTCTGATTGGCCAGGAAACGCATCTCATTATCCAGGTATGCAATCAGGTGGCCACAGTTAAAGCCATANNTTCGGGGGTTGATCCTTCGTTGAGAGCCAGGATCTCATCCCAGAGGCTTCCCATGACTTCACCGATCTGCTTCCTTATAACCAGATCAGCCCGGTAATCCATCTCGGTGGGGGTGTTGTTGATGATGGCCATGCGGTTAAACTCCAGGGGCAGGTAATTAACCGGTGAAACCGTCAGACTGGAACCGATGACAATCATCAGCTTGGGTATGTTTTCGTACCTGCTGGCCAGCAGGGAGGCTTCCTGGTAATCCGCCGGCATCATGTCTCCAAAGAGCACCACATCAGGTGTAAGGATACCGGCACAGTAACCGCAGATTGGTGGTATCTGGCCTCTTTCCACCTGACTGGTAACCTCGCTGATCGGTACCTGATTGCGACAGTTCATACAGGATGCAGTCCGAAAATGACCATGCACCTCGTAAAAGTGATTGGCACCACCTCGACGATGCAGATCATCAATGTTCTGGGTGACTATTGGGCCAATAAGCCTAGCCTGCTGTAGATTTCCCAGCACGATGTGCCCGGTATTCGGCTGGGCGTTCAATACGTTGCCGATGGTCTCCAGTCCATGGGTAAAGAAGGCCTTGGGATTGCGCCTTAGCCCTTCCACCGAGGAGAATTCCATGGGGTCCATCTTCTCCCACAGGCCAGTTCCCGGGCTGCGGAAATCGGGGATACCACTTTCCGTGGAAATACCGGCCCCGGTTAAGATCCAGGGTACAGGAAACCGGAAAATAAGCCCTAAGAGGTCGCTGATCCTTGATTCCATACCATTCACCTTCTCTCGTAATTGCCGGGACCACGGCGAACATGGTCCGGTCTGCTCACATTCCTGTTATTAGATAAGTCAACGAGCTTTTCCTGCTGTCATGGAACATCGAATTGCGACAACCAAATTCGGGCAGAGTGTGGAGCCACAACAAAGATCGGGCGTTTAATACTGCACCCTGATCCTATAGTGGCCATTAGGACAGCAATGTAGACATTAAGGGCCTCAGATTGAGGCCCTCTTTCGGTTCGAATTGGGGATCTTGTATTCCCGGACACAGATGTGGCCCTCCTCGATATAGGCCAGTTCCGGGTGGTCATTGGGGGTGCTGTCACTGGGCGGTCGTGATATCTTATCAGCTATCCTGATCTGGCGGGGCATCAGCTTCAAAGCCAGGACAATGCTTGATGCATCCCCAAAACATCCGGCATGAACTACCCCTTCCAGGCGCCCCAGCACAATAATATCCTGGGAGGCTACCACCTCGGCGCTTTCATGAACATCGCCCATGATGACTATGGAGCCATCATGGATTATCTTCTGTCCACTGCGCAGGGTGCGCTTGACAATCATGTCCTTGCCGCTGGTATCCCGCTCCCGGACGGTTTTCGATACATGCGGAACTGCCAGGGTCAATCCATGGTCAAGGCATAATCTCTGCAAAGAACCCAATTCCTCACTGGTCAGGTTTTTAAGAGGTTCACCGCGAAAGGTGACCGAAAAACCTGCAAACAATAAAGGATTGGCGGCAAAACGGTTACTGAGTTCAGCGGTGTATTCGTCGATGGTGCCTGATCCAAAAACAAAGACCAAGCCGCCGTTTTGTCCTTTAATCTCTACGACTGCCAACTCTACTACCTGCCTTTTAACGGAATATTGATATCCAGCACTGACTGCCGGCCCCGGGAGGTAAGATTGACCTCAGGCTCATCGACATCAATGTGCTTACGGATAACCTGGATAACCTCTTTTTTCATCTGTTCCATTACACCGCTAGAGGTTCCAATTCTGTCATGTGCCAGAACCGTATGCAGGCGATCATTTGCCTTGCTCCGACTGGTTGCGCTGCCTTTCTTGCGAGCAAAATCCAACATGAACTTCACATCCTCCCTCTAGCCGACCTGTTTACTAAAGAATGCATTCTTGATGCGGTCCCAGAATGAATCATTGCGATTCAGATTCAGGAAAGGGACCTCTTCTTTAGTAAAACGACGAGCAATATTTTGAAAGGCACGTCCCGCCAGAGAACGCTGGTTCAGGATGATTGGTTCTCCGGTGTTGGTGGATATTACCACCCCGTCATCCTCTGGTACGATACCAATCAAATCAATACAAAGGTGATTCAAGAGATCGTCAATGCTCAGCATGTCACCGTCCCGGACCATTTCCGGCCGAATGCGGTTTACCACCAGTTTGATATCTTTGAACTGAGCTGATTCCAACATGCCGATTATGCGGTCAGCATCCCGGACTGCAGAAATTTCCGGGTTAGTCACCACCACCGCCCCATCAGCGGCCGCAATGGCATTCCGAAAGCCCTGTTCGATTCCGGCGGGGCAATCGATGAGGATAAAATCAAAATCCTTCTTAAGCTCGGCACACAGTTTCTTGATCTGGTCTTCAGTTATATCATCCTTGTTCCTGGTCTGAGCTGCCGGCAGCATAAAGAGGTTAGGAAAGCGGCGGTCCTTGACCAACGCCTGTTTCAAGGTGCACTCACCTTCGATAACCTGAACGATGTCGTAGATTACCCGGTTCTCCAGTCCCATGATCAGATCGAGCTTTTTCAGACCTATATCCAGGTCCATAGCTACAACCTTGCATCCTAGCTTGGCAAGTCCCATACTGACATTGGTAACGGTGGTGGTCTTGCCCACACCCCCCTTACCCGAGGTGATAACAATCACCTGACCGTTTTTGGCTGGTTCCTTCATATGTAAAACCCCCTAAATACGAGTTGGCGAATTCTAACTATAGTAGTATTGAATTTCGCCAATCCCCATCAAATTCCTGCATGAACGTCCAATTAACATTACAGAATTAGGGTGAGTTAGAGGAAAATTAGCAGAATTTGCGAATTGCAATAACTCCCAGGAATCATTTACAGGCCGAAGGGAAGAGAAAAACCGCCACAGGCCGGGTGGCGGTTTTTTGGAGACTAAGTTTTTTTCGGAAAAATGAGTCGTATGGAAGGGCAGGTCTATTTGCCTTTGAATACAGCGGGCCGCTTCTGCAGAAAGGCCATCGATCCCTCTCTGGCATCCTCGCTGGCGAAGCAGGCGGCGGAGCCTTCCTGTTCGATCTTGATTCCTTCTTCTACAGTCAGTTCCAGACCTTCGTTGGCCGCTCTCAGTATGGCTTTCATGGCGATAGGTGCGCCTTTGGCGAGCCGGGCTGCAAATTTCTCGGCTTCGGCCAGGACTTCTTCACGAGGGAATACCTTGGTTACCAGACCCCACTGCAAGGCCTCCTCGGCACCGATGAAGTCCCCGGTCAGCATCATTTCCAGGGCCTTCGCTTTACCGACTATGCGCGGCAGGCGCTGGGTGCCGCCCCATCCCGGCAGGATCGCGAGCTTGACTTCGGGGAGCCCTACCTGAGCGGAGGCCGACATGTAGCGGATATGACAGGCCATTGCCAGTTCCAAACCGCCGCCGAAGGCACCACCCTGAATAGCTGCGATTATGGGCTTGGGATACTTTTCGATCTTGAAGTAGACATCGACACCGTTGATCTGGGGTTTGCCGCCTGCCTGTAAGTTGGCAAATTCCGTGATGTCAGCACCGGCGGAAAACAGTTTGGGTCCGTTTCCAGTGATGACGATCGCCCTGACCTCATCATCCTCCAGACACTGGTCGAGCAGAGCATTCAGGTCCAGCAGAACGCCCTGGGCCATGGCATTTGCCGGCGGGTGATTGATCGCCGCAACCACATAGCCCTCCTTCTTCTCAACTATCAACTTGGTGAATTCCATTATGATACCCCCTACAATTAAGTATTAATATGATTCTCTATTAATTTATTTCTTAGTATAATCGTAAAATCCTTTACCAGTTTTCTGTCCCCATTCCCCTTTCACAAATTTTTCTACTACGATCGGGGAAGGCTTGTTCTCTGGGTCTCCGGTTTCCTGGTAACGTTCGGTGCTGATATAGTAGTTCAGGTCGATTCCGGTCAAATCCAATAATCTGAAGGGTCCCATGGGATGACCCAGGGCATAGACCACTGCCGTGTCGATGTCCTGGTAGGAGGCGATGCCCATATCATACAGGTAGAATGCTTCCTTATTAATNNAATCCGGTTCACCAGGAATCCGTAAATCTCCTTATTCAGCAGTACTGGAATCTTGCCCATGCTCTTACTGACTTCCATAACCGTATTGGCCGTCTCGTCAGACACATGAGGTCCCTTTACCACTTCAACCAGTTTCATAACCAGAGCCGGATTAAAGAAGTGCATGTTGCATACCTTTTCAGGTCGTTTGGTAACAGGGGCTATTCTGGAGCTTACAATGAAGGAACTGTTGGTTGCCAGAATGGTATGCGGCGGACAGATCTGATCCAACTGGGCGAACAGCTTGTGTTTAATGTCCAGCTTTTCGATTATTGCTTCAATAACCAGGTCCGCATCCTGTGCGGCTTCTTCCAAGCTCATCGTGAAGGAAACGTTATTCCGTGCCTGCGCAGCAACTTCCTCGGTCATCTTACCTTTGGCAACCCGGTCCGGCAAATACTTGTCCACAAACTGTTCAGCCTTTTGCAGTATTTCCTGGCTGACATCGGTTACTTTAACCCGGTAACCGGCGAGGGCTGCTGCTAAAGCAATCTGGTGCCCCATATTACCGGCACCTACTACACAGATGTTGTCAATTCCCGCTACTTTCATCTCCTATCCTCCCCATCTCACTAAAAATTTTGTTCGCTTCCCGCCAAGAACCCGACTCCACATGTAAGAGGGTTGCTAACCAGGGGTGGGGGAAGCCAATGACGAAGGTTCACCACCCCCGGAGGTAAACCCCAGTCAGGCAATTATTACCATTGATTATACTATTCTTGTCCATCTCCGGCAACTCCGAGCCAGGCTTGTGATTATATAGAAACAAAATAAGCATGACACATTATTAACGTTATTTGCCTTGTGGTCCGGTCCTTATATTCAGTAGTTTCTTCTCTGGTTAACAGGTACCGGTGGCGGGGCAAAATAGAAAAGAACCAGGCATCAAACATACTGCAATACCCGCACGAGGTATAAGGAGGAATACCGGGGTGGACTTTTCCCCAAGATACAGCCGTCAGGTTATTGTTGATGGATTTGGGCCGGAAGGCCAGGAGGCCCTGGCCAGAGGGCGGGTAATGATTGTCGGCATGGGGGGACTGGGAAATCCGGCCGCTCAGTACCTGGCCGCCGCTGGTGCGGGGACAATTGGCATAATGGACAACGATGTGGTGAGCATAAGTAATTTTAACCGTCAGGTACTGTATCAGCCGGACGACCTGAACCAGGTCAAGGTTACGATCGTGCAGGAGCGGCTTGCCCGCTTTAACCCGGAGGTAGAGATCATAGCTTTCAAACAGCGACTTAACGAGGATTCGTCGGACATATTCGGAGAGTATGATATTGTTTTGGACTGTCTGGACAACCTGCCGGACCGGCTATTGCTAAACCAAATCTGTCTCGCCGCCAAAACACCTCTGGTTCACGGGGGTGCCATCCGCTTCTATGGGCAGCTGACAACGATAATTCCTTTCAAAGGACCGTGTTTGAGATGCTTTTCGCCCGGGAGTGCGTTTTTCTGTGATTGCGAAAGGGTAGGGGTCTTGGGTCCAATACCAGGTGTTATCGGGGTCTTGCAGGCCATGGAAGCAGTAAAGTACTTATCGGGTGCAGGCGAGGTATTGGTAGGCCGGTTACTGGTTTTTGACGGCCTGCAGGGTACGGTTAACGAGGTGCGAGTCGAGCGGAATCCTAAATGCCCCGCGTGCGGGAGCCCCAATTAAAATGTCACAACATTTATATTAATATTTCAAATAAAAATATTGCGTATAATCTCCGGGCAGTATATATTAAGTAATGGAACCCGACTGGTGATACTTCCCGTTCACCCGGAAAACTACCGACTTACATGATACAACCTGTCCAAGCACCCAAATAGCCGCAGAATATCTGCGGCTATTTGGGTGTCAGATTGTAGACAAAGCCCGTTT
>DCTH01000094.1 GCA_002329495.1 Syntrophothermus sp. UBA1445
GGTGGACGGCACCACGATTGCCAATGCCGTTACCCGCCAATACGATGCAGAAAACAACGTTGAGTCCTTTACCGTCACCAGCAATCTGAGCGAAGCGCTGACGAAAGCGCTGGCTTCCGGTCGCCAAACCATTGAGATCGCGATAGCCGGTGAGCATGCGGCAGCTGCCAAGAGCATTACGGTGCCAGCTAATGTTCTGAACGCTGCTGAGGGATTAAACCTGCAGATTACCACTCCNNAGCCAAGCCGGACAGGACCTGGTGATGGAAGTCAGCAGCGGAGAAGCGGCTGATGTGAGTAAGAAAATGGATGGAGTCTCTGAGGTGGATGGAGCGCAGATACTCGGTACTCCTACCCAGATCAATACCACGCTTACCGGTAATACCAGAGTAACCATTCCCTTAACCGGGATAAGTATTCCCAGTAGTGCTGCTGAACGCCAGGCATTTCTGGACAGCCTGGGAGTGTTTGTGGTGCATAGCGACGGGGAAACCCAGTTGATCACCCCGACCATTGTCAACGATGCCAGTGGTAAACCGGTAGCCATCAGCTTCAATGTTGATAAGTTCAGCACTTTTGCCATTGTTAAGCTGGCCCCCAGTCAACCAGCGGGATTGACCGATATTACCGGTCACTGGGCCAAGGACAGTATTGAGGCTCTGGTCGAAATGGGCGCAATTACTGGTTATGCAAACGGCACCTTCCAGCCCCAGAAAAACCTCACCCGGGCCGAGGCGGCGGTGATCGTGGAAAAGATCCTGGATTACCGTGGAGAAAAGTACCAGGGAGCGGGGCAGCTACTGGCCCTTGACCTGGAGAACCGTACGGCCAAATTATCCATATCCGGACAGAATCATAGCTTTGATCTGGCTGATAATTTCGTATTACAGCCGATTTCACAAACGGGGTTTTTAAACCCGCCCTTTCCCTGTTGCTTCGACCTGAATCATAAAGGAGAGTTGGTATACTGCCTGCAGTTGGAGACCGATGAGGTTCAACCGGAGTTCTTCACCACCAGGAAGGTTCCGGTGTCACTTGATACCTCGAAACAAAACCTGGGGTTGTGGGAACAGGAAGCAGTGGTTTCAGGTTTAGCTCATCTCGCGGGCGGTTATGCATCAGTATCACCGTGGGCGGAGGAAACAGGTAACCGTAAGGTTGACCCGCGTCTGTCCAGCAGTCTCAACAGTGCCGAAATCAAGGCGATTGAATTGAGAAACCTGCTTGGTGTAGATGGCAGCGGAATCAAGGTGGCGGTAATCGATACTGGAGTGGATGTCGGCCACCCTGACCTCAGGCAGACAACTGATGGCCAGTTAAAGGTGACCAACTGGGTAGATCTAACCGATCAGGGAAGGGTTGATCTGAGTTCGGCGATGGTTGTCGCGGGAGAGGTAAGCCTGCCCAACGATACTGTCAGTCTGGGAGAATACCTCTCGAAAAGTGGCCAGGTCCGCTATGGTTACCTGGACCCGGCTCGCTTGCCGGTTAGGCTGCAGTCCGGTAATCAGAAGATACTGGTTCTGGCACTTGATGTCAATTTCGCTGGAATATACGACACCGTCTTGATTGATATCAATGGTAATGGCCGGGTGGATGATGAAAAGCCTATATTGAGCTACGTCAATTCCCATGAGTTTGCGTCGTTTACCACCCAGGAGGGTAAGTCACTCAATTTCGTGGTCAGCCACATAAGCCCTGTTGGCAATTATATCAAGCTGGGATTTGATGCCATTGGGCACGGAACCAAGGTGGCCGGAATTTTAGCGGGAAATGGGCTGCTGCAGGGCGTCGCTCCCGGAGCACAGCTGGTGGCAATTAAGGTGTTCGATAACTTCTCGGGGAATGATATCAGCCGGCTCGAAGAAGCGATCAGACTGGCTGCTAATATGGGGGTTCAGGTGATTAATCTGAGCCTGGGCTATACCGACCTGCCCACCTTCGAACGTCAGAAACTGGAGGAACTCATCAATAGTATATCTACCTCCAGAGGGATTACCTTCTGCATTTCGGCTGGCAACTTGGGCCCGGGCTTGGGTTCTATCGCCAGTCCTGCCGACAGCCAGAAGGGCATTTCGGTTGGTGGCTTAATTTCTCCAGCCATGTGGAACCTCAATTACGGTTGGCAGGTGACCCAGCCCACCCTGTGGTATTTCAGTTCAGTCGGACCTTATGCCGGGGGGGTAGCACCGGTGGTGGTGGCACCGGCTTCGGCGGCCACGACCGATGTGCGGTGGAGAAGTGAGTATGTCCTGGAAGAGGGAACGAGTATTGCTGCACCCTATGTGGCCGGAGGGGTGGCTCTATTGATTCAGGCCGCCCGCCAGGAAGGGATCAGCGTTTCGCCGGATCTGCTGCGGCTGGCTGTTGCCCGGGGGGCAGATTCTTTGCCCGACTTCTCACCATCCGAAGCCGGTTACGGGGCTCTCAACCTGGNNCTGCTTCCTGTTAGTTTTGAGCAGGGAGCCGGTGAACGAGGACTCTACACCCGGTCGTACCTGCCAGGCTTGAGCTACCTCAACCTGGAGAATGTATGGGGGTTTAATCAATACCTCACACTTTCCAGCGCCAGCCCGTGGATCAAGGTACCCCAGGGGACACTGCAGATACCGGGACGAAGTCAGAGGAACGTGGCGGTGGAGTATGATACCCCGGATAAGCCGGGTCTATACAGTGGAATGATAACCGGAATTGATCCCGTATCCAAGGAAACCCGCCTGGAGGCTTTACAGACATTAATTGTGCCCTACAATTTGTCGGCCAACTCAGGCATGTCTGCCAGTGATGAACTCGCGGCCGGGATTTACCGCCGGTATTTTGTTAAGGTGTCGGAAGGAAACGGCCAAATGAACCTTAAGGTTACCATCCCCAAAGACGCATCAGGTAAGTTTCAGGGCCGGGTAAGGATGCATCTCATGGACCCGGCGGGCAAGCTGATTCATGCTTCAGGATATGCCGGCAGTGGTTATCCGGACACCTCCGCTTTCGAATTTCTGGAATACACCCAAACTAACCCAGCACCGGGTGTGTGGGAGATTGTGGTCTACAGTTCCGTCTCCCTGGCGCAATATGACCTTGCGACCAGCAAATTTACTGTGGGAGCTAATCTGGCCAACTGGGTTGAAGCGGAACCCGAGAGTCCGCAGGACAAATACATTGTTACCTCAGTTATGTCATCTATTAAATCCGGCATGAAAAATTTGACCCTGCACTTCTGGGACAAAGTAACCAAACTGCCCGCCCGCGGACGGGTTGTGGTCAATAACCTGATCTATGAACTGAAAAACGGCAAGCTCTACCTCGCCATCACCCCTCAGGACCAGTTACCCTGGCTGCAAATCGCCTGGTAGGGTAGAGTGCAGCGTAGGTACCTATTTCGGGGACACCATACTAA
>DCTH01000170.1:0-685 GCA_002329495.1 Syntrophothermus sp. UBA1445
ACATTAACCTGATGATTCAACCAGGGCACGTCCAGGACGTCTATAACTGAACCGGCGGCACCGGCTTTGGGGTCTAACGCCCCAAATACCAGACGACCCAATCGGGCCTGTAACATGGCCCCCGCACACATCGCGCAGGGTTCCAGGGTAACATACATGGTGGCGTCATTCAATCTCCAGGTTCCTAGTCGCTGGGCAGCTCTTCTGATAGCCAGCATCTCGGCATGTGATGTAGGATCCCCAGCCCTTTCTTTCTCATTAAAGGCCCGGGCAACAATCTCATTGTCCACCACAATGATCGCACCCACTGGTACGTCATTTGACTCCAATGCCGATTCTGCCAGACCCAATGCAATTCTCATATAATCGTCATCCATTTAAGGATCACCATCACAATCCCAAAAACCTGCACTTAGATTGTAGGTTATGCCCCTGCTGCTGTCAAGGAAGGTTGTTGGAGAGATCGTAACCCAACCCTGGAGTGACACAAAACCCCGCAAGCTATTGCGGGGCATATGTTCCTATGGTGCGCCCAAAGGGATTCGAACCCCTGACCCCCGGTTTAGGAAACCGATGCTCTATCCTGCTGAGCTATGGGCGCATAAGAATGGCGCGCCCGGCAGGATTCGAACCTGCGACCACCGGATTCGTAGTCCGTTACTCTATCCAGCTGAGCTACGGGCGC
>DCTH01000170.1:751-17884 GCA_002329495.1 Syntrophothermus sp. UBA1445
GATTCGAACCCACGGAACCCGCAAAGGTTCAACGGTTTTCAAGACCGCCTCCTTCAACCGCTCGGACACCCCTCCAGAAGAGGCACTCCTGTCGAGTGCAACTAGAAGTATAGCACAGGGAATTTGGCCTTGTCAATGAAGGTATATAGCCCCAAAAACCTCAAACCTTAGATGCCTATATATAATATACGCTTTATTTGATTTTGTCCAATCCTCCCATATAGGGACGCAGAACCTGAGGAATCACTACCGACCCGTCTGGCTGTTGGTAATTCTCCAGAATCGCCGCTACTGTTCGACCCACAGCTACACCCGAGCCATTAAGGGTGTGGCAGTACTGTGGCTTGCTCTGGTTGTCCGGACGGTAACGAATATTCGCCCGGCGGGCCTGGAAGTCCTCACAGTTGGAGCAGGAGGAGATTTCCCGGTACTCGTTGTAATATGGCAACCAGACTTCAATGTCGTAGGTCTTGGCTGCTGAGAAGCCCAGGTCCCCGGTACACAAGGCGATCACCCGGTATGGCAGTTCCAGAAGCTGCAACACCTCTTCGGCATTCCGGGTCATACCTTCCAGTTCCTCATAAGAGTTCTCCCGGCTGGTGATCTTGACCATTTCCACCTTGTTGAACTGGTGCTGCCGGATTATACCCCGGGTATCACGCCCATGAGAACCGGCCTCGGCCCGGAAACAGGCGGTATAAGCTGTCAGGTATATGGGAAGATCAGCCCCACTCAGTATCTCTTCCCGGTACAGGTTGGTAAGAGGGACCTCAGCTGTCGGTACCAGGTACATTTCGCGCCCTTCGATCTTGAACATGTCCTCGGCAAACTTGGGCAGCTGTCCGGTACCCTGCATACATTCGGCATTGACCATAAAAGGCGGAAATATCTCGCGGTAGCCATGTTTATCAACATGTAGGTCTACCATGAAATTGACCAGGGCCCTCTCCAATCGGGCCCCTAATCCTTTATAAACCGTGAACCGGGCCCCTGAAAGCTTGGCCGCTCTTTCAAAGTCCAGTATGTCTAGCCGGGTACCCAGATCCCAGTGAGGCAGTGGGGTGAAATCAAAAGCCCGGGGTTCTCCCCACCTTCTCACCTCAACGTTATCTCCCTCCCCGGACCCCACGGGGACCGATTCGTGGGGAAGGTTGGGTAGCGTCAGGAGTACGCCCTCAATCTTCTCTTCCAGGGCCTTAAGCTTGTCATCAATATCCTTGATCTCCTGCCCTATTTCCTTTACCCGGGCCATTAACTCAGCAGGTTCTTGTCCCGCTTTTTTAAGCTTGCCAATCTCCTGTGAGGTCCGGTTGCGGTAGCTTTTTTTCTCTTCCACATCCACCAGCAGCCGTCTCCGCACCTCATCCATATTAAGGAAATCATCTAACCCGGCCGTAGAGCCTTTAAGCCCCAGTTTTTGTGCCACCATTTCGGGATTGGCCCTGATCAGCTTGGAATCTAACATATTGCCTCCTTAGAAACTTAGCACCTTTACGTTGCTTATTCCATCAATCGCTTTCAGTCGGGCCAGCGTATCCGAGTCCACTTCCGCATCGACATTGACCACCATCAGGGCAACTTCCCCTTTAACCTTCCGCGCCACTCGCATCATGGCAATATTGATGCCTGCGTCACCAAAGACCGTGGTAAATGGCCCAATTATGCGGGGACGGTCCTCGTTGACCGCAATCACCACATGCCCTACCGGCAGAATATCAGTCTCGTAACCATTGAAGTCCACGATAACCGGTTCACCGGTTGCAGTCAAGGTTCCCGCTATATCCAGCTGATAGTTGTGGTTATAGATTTTAACTTTAATCAGGTTTATATAACCTTTTTCTTTGCGGCCCTTCTTTTCATAGACCTTGATTCCCCGTTCCTCGGCCAGCATCCTGGCGTTAACATAGTTGACCCGGTCGGACAAGACAGGGGTAAGCAGCCCTTTAAGGAATGCGATGGTCAGTATCTCCTTATCATGATTGGCGATTTCACCGCAATAGGTGATCTCCACCCGATCGATGGGGGCTTTCTCAATCTGATAATAAAAACTGCCCATAGCCTCGCATAACTCGATAAAAGGCCGGAAGAAATCGAGATCCTGGCGAAGAATGGTCGGCAGGTTAACCACGTTGGGAACCATTTCACCCTTCAGGGCCTTGATAACCTGTTCCGCAATATTCATACCTACTCGTTCCTGGGCCTCCTTGGTATCGGCTCCCAGGTGCGGGGTCACCACCACATTCTTAAACTCGAATAACGGATTGTTCTCGGCCGGTTCCTCTTCAAAAACATCCAGCCCGGCACTGGCTACCTTGCCTTTCTCCAACGCTTCCAGCAGGGCCTGTTCGTTGATTATGCCACCCCGGGCGCAGTTGATTACCCTGACTCCATCTTTGGCGATGGCCAGTTCTTTTCTGCCGATCATGCCCATGGTTTCCTGGTTACGGGGGGTATGAACCGTAATGAAGTCCGCTTCCCTTACCAGTTCCTCTAGGGTGTTCTTCTTCTCCGCTCCAAAGCGGACAAATCTTTCATCCGGGATATAGGGGTCATACGCTATGACCTTCATATTGAATGATGCCAGACGCTCAGCCACCATGGAGCCGATCCGGCCCAAACCCACTATTCCAACGGTCTTGCCGTATAATTCCACTCCCCGGAAGGGTTTACGGTCCCATTTGCCCCCTTTGACAAAGGCATTGGCCTGGGGGATGTTCCGTGATGAGGATATCAAGAGACCAATGGTCTGTTCGGCCGCAGAAATCGTATTACTATCCGGGGTGTTGGCCACAATGATCCCCCGCCGAGTGCAGGCGGGAACATCTATATTGTCAATACCGTTTCCGGCCCGACCTACCACCTTGAGCTTCTTCCCGGCAGTAACCAGTTCCTCGTCAACCTTGGTAACACTGCGAACAATCAGGGCGTCATAGTCGCCAATGATCTCCAGCAGTTCCTGGCGGTCAATACCGTCGCGGAAATTGACATCCAGTTCTCTCTGCAGCAGGGCTAAACCCTTTTCCGAAACCCTCTCTGAAATTAAAACCTTAGGTTTCGTCATATTAAGCTTCCTCCTTTTCTACTAACAATTCCTGAACTTTGCTGGTTCCCTGTCCAATCTTAATCGGAAAACCATGCTCAAAAAGAACAATCTCCAATGCCGCCAAAGCCGACAAGAGGTCAAGGGGACGAACAAAACCCAGATGCCCGATCCGGAATATAATATCATCCAGCCTCTGCTGTCCGCCGGCAACTACTACTCCGAAACGGTTGAGAAGTACCTTGCGGATTTTGTTGGCCCCAATCCCCTCGGGAGCCAGAACCGAGGTCAGTGAACAGGACGCAACCGCATCATCGGCCAGGGGAGTCAATCCCATGGCTTTTACCCCGGTCCTCACCAGGTCCCGGCAGTATCGGTGTCTTTTAATAACATTATCAAGTCCCTCGTCAAGCAGCAGTTTTAATGCTTCCTGCAGTCCAAAAAAGAGCGAAATTGCTGGAGTGTAGGGGGTTTGACCCTTTGCCAGGTATTTTAAGGCGGAGTCCAGATCCCAGTAGAACTTGGGGCTTTTGCAGTTTTTAGATATCTCGATGGCCCGGGGACTGGCGCTCATAAATGACAGCCCCGGAGGCAGCATAAAAGCCTTCTGGGAACCGCTGACCACTACATCCAGACCCCATTCATCAACCGGCAGGTTCATAGCTCCTAGTCCACTGACTGCANNTCAGCAAAGCCGGGTGATCTCCCAGAGCGTCCTTAATAGCTTTGATATCGTTAACCACCCCGGTGGAGGTTTCATTATGTGTGACCAGGACCGCCTTGATCTGGTGGTCTTTGTCCTGCTTAATGGCATCCCTTACCAGCTCGGGATCAGCCGGTTGTCCCCAGGTAAAATCCAATTTGTTAACATCCGCTCCAAACTGAGCTGCAATCTTGGCAAACCGATCCCCGAAAACTCCGATTGAAATCGCCAGAACCTTGTCCCCAGGGGAAATAAAGTTTACTACCGCCGCTTCTATGGCCCCGGTACCAGCCGCAGGAAAGATAACTAATTCGTTTTTGGTCTGGTAGATCCTCTTAACGCCTTCGGTAACCTCTTCCATCAACTCTTTAAATTCCGGTCCCCGGTGATTGATCATTGGCTTGCTCATAGCCCGCAATACACTGGTCGGAACAGGAGTTGGTCCCGGCAAGAGTAAATACTGCTGCTCAACGTTCATGAATATCCTCCTCCAGATAAAATAATAACCCCTCGTCTTTTAGGGACGAGAGGTTCCCGCGTTGCCACCCTTGTTAGCCGGCCTAAGCCAGCTCACTCAAGTGATGATAACGGAATCACCGCTGTTGCTCTTCACAACCCACTCCAGGGCGGAACGGATAAACCACTGTACCGGTTCACACCAACCACCGGTTCTCTGGGCCAGTTAGGTTTTCCTTTTCCCCTTCATTATGTTTCGACATATTACTTATTGCAGTATTATATTATACCCAATAAAACTTTACAACGATTTTATAGCATACCCAGGAAGTACTTATGTACGGTAAGATCTGGCGTTAATTCGGGGTGAAACGAACTGACCAGCAAGTTGTTCTCGCGGGCCATGACCACTTTCCCGTCATAAACAGAAAGCACCTCAGTCTCTCCCCATACTCTGTCAACATAAGGAGCACGGATAAAGACCCCTTTAATCTTTTTCGCCTGCCCTTTTACATCCAGATAGGCTTCGAAACTGTCCACCTGACGGCCAAAGGCATTACGCCGGGCCGAGATATCCATCAACCCCAACGAATACTGATCAGAACCGGGAATCTCCTTGGCCATTACAATCATGCCGGCGCAGGTACCAAAAACCGGCATACCAGCCCTGCTTCGTTCAATTATACTGTCTCCCAGGTCGTAATCAACCAGCAACCGTCCAATGGTGGTACTTTCCCCGCCAGGTATTATCAACCCGTCAATGGCCTTAACATCCTCTTTGCTCCTGACCCGGATCGCTTCAGCTTTACACCGCCGCAAAGCCGCCTGGTGCTCAACAAAAGCACCCTGCAAGGCCAGGACGCCAATTACCTTCTTACCAGCCACGTTCCTGCATCCTTTCCTCGGGAGCCAGAGTCTTGATGTCTACACCCGTCATAGCGTCTCCCAAATCCCTGGAAACTTCGGCCAGCACTTTGGGGTCATCAAAATAGGTTGTGGCCGCTACAATAGCTTTTGCTCGGGCCATTGGATCGCTGGACTTGAATATCCCCGAACCCACGAAATTACCGTCCGCTCCCAGCTGCATCATCAAGGCTGCATCAGCCGGGGTGGCAATACCTCCGGCAGAGAAGTTTACCACCGGCAAACGTCCAGTCTTGGCTACCTCCAATACCAGTTCGTAAGGTGCCTGCAGGTCTTTGGCAGCAGTCATCAATTCCTCCTTGGGCAGCCCTTTCAGCCAGCGGATATCATCCATAACCTGTCGCATATGACGGACGGCCTCGACCACATTACCAGTTCCCGGCTCACCCTTGGTGCGGATCATCGCTGCCCCCTCCCCTATCCGGCGGAGAGCTTCCCCCAGATTACGGGCACCGCAAACGAAGGGAACGTTGAATGCGTGTTTGTTTACGTGATATTTCTCATCAGCCGGGGTCAGTACTTCACTCTCATCAATATAATCTACTCCCAGTGATTCCAGGATCTGCGCCTCCACAAAATGGCCGATCCTGCACTTGGCCATTACCGGTATAGTAACTGCATCCATGATCCTCAGGATAACCGTGGGGTCGGCCATCCTTGCCACCCCACCAGCCGCCCGGATATCAGCAGGTACTCTTTCTAAAGCCATCACCGCACAGGCTCCTGCTTCTTCAGCAATCTTGGCCTGTTCGGGAGTAGTAACATCCATAATGACCCCGCCCTTGAGCATTTGGGCCAAGCCCTTTTTAACAGCTAATGTTCCTTTTTGGGCCATTTAAGTCTCCCCCTTTTTTATCAAACAATTTTATCAAACTCAGGTTTCCCTAACAATTATAAATCTTCTTCCTCGCTCTTGAAATGTGCTATTGAGACTATCCTGTCCCCCTCATCCAGCCTCATCAAAACGACTCCTCTGGTGTAACGGCCTTGCTTCGAAATATCCTCAACCGCCAGCCGTATTACAATACCATTGCTGGTCAGTATTATCAGTTCTTCATCTTCAACTACCACCTTGGCGCCAATCACCGCACCAATATTATCTGATACATTGATAGCTTTAAGGCCCTTGCCTCCTCGCTTCTGTACCCTGAATAGGTCCAGGGCGCTGCGTTTTCCATAACCCTTTTCCGTAGCCAGGACCAGATCGGCCCCATCCTTATACTTATCAATATCAACCACAGTACCTTCATCATCCAGGGTTATGCCCTTGACCCCGGTGGCCGATCTTCCCATGGGTCTGACATCACCTTCATCGAACACTATCGCCATACCGGTAGACGTTACCAGGACAATCTTATCACCTGACTCGGTCCTCTTCACCCCTACCAGCTCATCGTCCTCCCTCAGGTTGATGGCGATTATTCCGTTCTTCCTTATGTGCTCGAAGGCAGCAACTGAAACCTTCTTCACGATTCCTTTCCTGGTTACCATCAGGAGGTTCTGTTGCTCCTGAAAGTCATTAACCGTGATAATGGTGGTCACTTTCTCCTGGGGATCCAGGGAAAGGAAGTTTATCGCCGGCGTACCTTTAGCCTGGCGGGAGGCCTCAGGAATGTGGTAGGCCTTGGAGGAGTAAACCTTGCCTTTGTTAGTAAAGAAGAGAATTGTCGACAAGCTGCTGGTGACAAATATCTCCGTTGCAAAATCTTCCATCTTGGTGGTGGTCCCAACCAAACCTCTCCCGCCCCGGTTTTGGGTGCGATAGGTGCTGAGTGGCTGCCTCTTTATATAACCCCGATTGGTCAGGTTAACCACAATGCTTTCTTCCTGAATCAGGTCCTCTATATCCTCGCTGTATTCAGTCTGCTCTACCTCGGTACGGCGGGCATCTCCATACTTTTCCTTAACATTGGTCAGGTCTTCTTTGATCAAAGCTACCACGCGCTCCGGACGTGCCAGGATATCCTCCAGATCATGGATCTGCTCCAGGAGGTCCAGGAACTCATCCTCCAGTTTTTCTCGTTCCAGACCAGTCAAGCGACGCAGGCGCATATCCAGAATGGCATTCGCTTGCTCTTCCGACAGCCCGAATTCCCTCATCAATCCTTCCCGGGCTTCCTTGTCATTCTCAGCATTCCTTATCAGCCGGACCACATCATCCATATAGTTCAAGGCTATGCGCAGGCCTTCCACAATATGGAGTCTCTTTCGAGCAACCTCTAGTTCATACTCGGTGCGGCGGGTTATTATCTCTTTACGGTGATCAAGGTAAAGAGACAGCATCTCCTTCAAATTCAGTACCCGGGGTACCGAATCGACCAGAGCCAGCATAGTAACCCCAAAAGTCTCCTGCATCTGGGTATGCTTGTAGAGATGATTAAGTACAATCTGCGGTGACACATCCTTGCGAATTTCAATAACAATTCGAATGCCGGATCGATCACTCTCGTCACGTAAATCAGTGATGCCGTCTACCCTTTTTTCCCTTACCAGTTCCGCGATTTTTTCAACCAAACGAGCCTTATTAACCAGATATGGGATCTCGGTAACAATGATCTGGTACTTGCCGTTTTTTATCTCCTCGATCCGGGCTTTACTGCGTACCTTAATGGATCCCCGGCCGGTGGTGTAGGCCTCTCTAATGCCTCTTATTCCGGTTATGATAGCACCCGTAGGGAAGTCGGGGGCCTTGATTACCCTCATCAGCTCACTGATATCAGTATCCGGCTGTTCCAGCAGCAGAATCAGGCCATCCACTACCTCACCCAGGTTATGGGGCGGGATATTGNNATTGGTTGCCATACCTACGGCAATTCCTGCGGAACCATTTATAAGCAGGTTGGGAACCCTCGAGGGGAGTACTTCCGGTTCCTCGCGGGTATCATCGTAATTGGGCTTGAACGAAACTGTTTTCTTGTCAATATCGGTCAGCATTTCTATGGCGATAGGGGCCATGCGGACCTCAGTATACCGCATAGCCGCAGCGGAATCACCGTCGATAGAACCAAAGTTGCCATGCCCATCAACCAGCGGGTAACGGAAGGAGAAATTCTGTGCCATACGGACCATGGCATCATAAACCGCTGAATCTCCATGTGGGTGATACTTACCCAGGACCTCTCCTACCAGGTTGGCTGATTTGCGGTGCGGTTTGTCCGGGGTCATACCCTGTTCATAGAGGGCATACAGAATCCGCCGGTGGACCGGTTTGAGTCCATCTCTGACATCTGGCAAGGCGCGGGACACTATAACACTCATTGAATAATCAAGGAATGATCTCTTAACTTCCTGTTCGATATCGATCGGTATTATCCTGGAGCTTTCAGCGCTCATCATAATTCCCCCTATGTAGATTTGCGCCTATCTTTAACGATAGATAATTTATTCCTTTATAACCATTAGTCCTTAAATTGCACAAACATAGTCTATCACAACCGGCGATGATTAAACAGTTGTCAGCCATCGGTCGGATTTAAAGAAAAACAGCGTCTGAAAGACGCTGTTTTTCTTTAATAACAGGATGGATATCCATTATTCAATGCAGCTTAGAGGCCCATTTTTTTATTTCGTTAATGGCTTCTTCGTCAATATCTCCATCCCATTTAAACCCCGGTGTCACCAGATTAGCTTTGAGTTGCCGCGATTTCTCCTCCAGTATATCAACCGCCCGGCAATACTCATCCCAACTGCTGTCTCCAGGGCCAAAAACGGCCACCTTCTTTCCTGACAGATCCAGTTGGTCCATCTCATCATAAAATTCCTGGAAGTCATCCTGCAATTCACCCTCATTCCAGGTGGAAGAGCCCAGAACTATGAGATCATAGTTAACAATATCCTGCGGGGTAATGTCGATTACATTTCGGGTGGTTACCTCATATCTTGATTTCAGTTCATCTGACAAAGCTCCGGCCAGGGTCTCAGTGTTACCCGTATTTGAGCCATAAACGATAATAGCCTTTTCCAAGAAAATCCCTCCTTAATATTCACTTATATTATGAGAAAATCCCCGCCAGATTATCCCTCAGAATCTATGCGTTTCTGGACCCCCACCGGTTGCTTTAAGCCCGCGTATCTCAGTCATAAAGTATGAACCTCCGGGGCAGTCTATTGGATAGTGAGTCATTCCCGGTAAGAGGAGGTGAAGTAATGCCCAACCTGACCAATATTGAATTGGACAGCTTGCGGGAAATAATTATGGAGNNAAACCCTGGCTGCCAGCAAGTTTGCCGCCTATGCTCAGACAGCAACCGATGCTTCCCTCAAAAGCTATCTGTCCAAGGCCGCGCAGGAAGCCAGTCGTAACGTTCAGAATCTCAGACAATTCTTATCGAAGGAGGTTTAAAAGCATTGCTTAAAGATAAGGACATCGCATCCGACTGCATTGAAATGCATAAACATGGCGCCATCGATTTGACCAGAATGGCCCTTGAATGCTTCAATCCCCAACTCCGGCAGACGTTTATCACCATGCGCAACAAGTGTGAACAATCACAGAGTGAACTATCCCAAATGGCAACCAGCAAAGGTTGGTACATCCCTTCTCCAGGGGCAGATGCAAGCAAGATCAGCAAGATATCGCAATCACTTTCTGAAATCTCTTAATCCAGTACTAACCTTTTTCAAAAACCCGGGAGTTCCCGGGTTTTTATTTCCCCCCAAACAAGAAGCCGCACCTGATTTGTGGATGCGGCCCATTCTGTATGCGAGCTAAGGGAATATGAATTGTTGGTTCGATTCCCGACCCTTGATGGTCTGGTTAAGAAGTTTCGACTTCGTCGTTCTTGAGTAAATACTGGTGGAAGAAGTACTCCCCGATGGCTATCAAAACACCGAACGTTAAAATTGCGGTTAAAGTCAGGTCAAAAGTAGTAAATAGCAAGCTCATGATGTAAGCTACTAACCCTGCCATGACACCATCCCCAATCGAGGCAACTATGTTACCGTAGCTGGGGAGAATTACTAAATCCCCTATCAGGTAATTTACGGCCGTTGTCACAATTGAGGCAGCCAGGATCCAGGTCCATGCATTACGCTCCAGGAAGTAGAAANNAGAAAGCTATGGCCGCCACAATGAAGGTCATGACAAATTTGATAGCCAGAGAGGTTCCGGCTTTGTCCATTTTAAATTCTCCTTTCTTCCGTTTGGGTGTTTGTAAAGACCGTACCCGAAATTTTAAAAGACTTTTACTTGGTCCATTTTACCCATAGTAACTTGTATCTATTCGGAACAGCGCATGCAGCGGCAATTACATGGGGTCAGACCACATGCATTATCCCTCGTTCAGGCCAGCCTTAGTAACCGAAGAACCGTTTCGGGTTTTCGACCAGCATAAGGTTAATCTGTTCATCGCTTACGCCCATCTTCTTCAGAGCCGGTACCACATTCTCCAGGATATTGGCCCAGTTCCAGTTTTCAATCAGCGGCATGGCCGCGTCCGGAATGGGTAAGGGCCGCCCCAGCCACTTGATAGCACAGTCGTGGGCCAGCATGATCCGGTCGGCGTATCCCGCCGCACATAGGCCTGCAATTACCGTTTCCCTTACATCGTCCCGGGGACACCCGACCAGGCCCTGGAGGCCAAAACGGTCAAATGAGATGTAAACACCTTTGGACAACACTTCCAAATGATATGAGATATCCGTATTGCCGCCCATGTGACCAATATTCACCCTCTTGGGATCAGCGCCGTTGTCAATCAGGAGATCTGCCTGTTCAGGTCCCATAGTCCCTTCCTGGGTATGGGTAATAATCTGAATACCCTCTTCTGAGGATACCTTGGCAGCAGCTTTAAAAAAGACCTCTTCGTAGGGTGTAATCTTATCTTTACTCGATGCCACCTTAAATACACCGGCCTTAATTCCCGTACCTTCAATACCCACTCTGGTTTCGGTTCGAAAAATCTCGATTACATCCGGCAAGATGTCCGTCATGCCAGCTCTCTGTTTAAAGTAGGCTGGTGCGCCTTCCCCCTCATAATAGTAGCCGGAGGCGGGGATGATGTTTATTCCAGCCGCCTCGGCGACTGCCTTCATGAACAGTACATTTCGGCCACACTCATTGGGTGTTCCATCTACAACCGTCTGGAGTCCGTATTTTTCTTTAAGCGGTTTAATAACATCGATACAGAGCTGCAGGGATCCGTTCCAGTCGAAAGGGGCTACACTCATGTCACCCTGAAATCCGGGGTAGCCAAACAGAATGTGTTCGTGAATGTAAGTCTTCCCCAGGTTATCCGATGAAACCGGACCCAAAACTGTGTTAACCATTTTTGCCACTTGTATCACTCCTGTTTTCTTAGAATTTTTACTATTAAGATTTGCTGCCGCGACCAAGAATAATCCCCGTATCTTAAAGCCCAAAGGCAAAAAAAGACAGGTCCCTTTGGAGATCCTGTCATTCTTTATATGCTTCTTTGATATTCTGATCAAGAGACGTCGGTTCCAGCTTAATACCTGGAATCGATAAAACCGTTTATCCTATGGAACCTTACTTACACTCTAGACATCCAGATTAACGACCAACCGTGCGTTTTCCTGTATAAATTCCTTACGGGGTTCAACCCGTTCTCCCATCAGGTCCGAAAATATCTGGTCGGCTCTGATGGCATCATCTATTGACACCTGAAGTATTGTACGATTTTCCGGATTCATGGTGGTATCCCACAACTGTTCCGGGTTCATTTCACCCAGACCTTTATAACGCTGCATACGATACTTCTTATTCTCCTGCTGGGCTAGAAAGGATTGTAAATCCTGGTCCCGGTAAAAATAATGGTCTTCTGATCCCCGGCGCAACCGGTACAATGGAGGTTGCGCGATGTATACATATCCATTTTCCACCAGAGGCCGCATGTAACGGTAAAAGAAGGTCAAGAGCAAAACCCGGATGTGAGAACCATCCACATCAGCATCGGTCATGGTGATGATCTTGTGGTAGCGGGCCTTGTTGATATCAAAGTCCTCCCCGATCCCACTGCCAATAGCGGTTATCAATGCCCGAATCTCCTCATTGGATAAGACCTTGTCCAATCGTGACTTTTCGACATTCAGTATCTTACCTCTGAGGGGCAGAATAGCCTGGAATTTGCGGTCTCTCCCCTGCTTGGCCGATCCGCCGGCGGAATCACCCTCTACAATGTAAAGCTCGCACAATGCGGGATCCTTTTCACTGCAGTCAGCCAACTTACCTGGTAAAGTAGAAACCTCCAGAGCACTCTTACGCCTGGTAAGTTCCCGGGCTTTGCGGGCTGCTTCCCGGGCCCGGCGTGAGGCCAGGGCCTTCTCCACGATTTTCTTGGCTGCGGTCGGATTCTCATTCAGGAAATCGGTTACATTCTCGTACACCGCGTTTTCAACGATACTCCTGACATTGGTGTTTCCCAATTTGGTTTTCGTCTGGCCTTCAAACTGTGGTTCCCGGACCAGGACCGAAACAATGGCAGTCATGCCTTCTCTGATATCCTCTCCCGCCAGATTCCCTTCCTGTTCTTTAATCAGATTGCTGCGCTTGGCATAATCATTGATCACCCTGGTCAAGGCATTCTTAAAGCCTATCTCATGGGTACCACCCTCCTGAGTGTGGATATTGTTGGCGTAAGAATAGATATTTTCGGTATAACTGTTGTTGTACTGAATAGCAATCTCAACCACCACATCGTCTTTGGTTACCCCAAAATAAATTGTCTTGGCATTGACTATCTCTTTATTCTTGTTGAGATAAGCTACATAATCCTTAATCCCCCCGGTATGATAGAACTGCTTTTCCTGACCGGTTCTTTCGTCCCGCAGTGTGATCCTGATGCCCTTGTTGAGGAAGGAAAGTTCCTGCAGGCGCTGAGCGATAATATCTATGGAAAATACTGTCTCTTCAAAAATCTCCGGGTCCGGAATGAAGGTTATTTTAGTCCCATTGAAATCTGAGGTTCCTTTTACCTGCAGCGGGGTAACCGGGCGGCCCTTTTGGTAAACCTGAACATAGGTCTCGCCATTGCGCGCAACTTCAACCGAAAGTTCGGAAGACAGAGCGTTTACCACCGACAGACCGACCCCGTGCAGACCGCCGGAAACAGTATAACCTGAGCCCCCGAATTTGGCCCCCGAGTGGAGAGTGGTCAATATAACCTCCAGAGCAGGGATTCCCATTTTCGGGTGTATATCCACTGGTATCCCCCGGCCATTGTCCAAAACGGTAATTCGATTATCCTGATCAATGGTAACGTCAATCTGGTTACAGTACCCCGCAACTGCCTCATCTATACTGTTATCTACTATCTCAAAAACCAGATGGTGCAGTCCCCGGGGACCGGTAGTACCAATGTACATTCCCGGCCGTTTTCTGACGGCCTCCAAACCCTCAAGAACCTGAATATCAGAGGCATTATAACCGTTTTCTTCGTGGTTAATATGGTTCATTGTAAGCCCCCTTTTGCACCTAACTGAGACCTCTTCAATAACGTGATAGAAGATATAGGAGAGAGATATATCTTATCCGGTGTTATAACCAGAGATTTGGCCCGTTCCCGGGAACAGATGGGATTAAAGTTCCTTTCGGCGACAGATATCTCTATTATTTCCTTTAATGAAACGTTTATATATGAATCAATATTGAGTATCGCGATGATATCCTCAGCCGGAATCATATGATCGCTTCCCAGGTGTATAAACATCTTTTATTCTCCTTTCAGTCAAGCAATCTTCCTTGTTCCAACCCAATTATTTTACCATTAATATTGCTGAACAGTGAAATATCAACTGAGGTCAAGAAGGTCTGAAAAGGTGAATCCTGTAAAAGGCTGAGCATTATTCTCCTGCGATTAATATCGAGTTCTGCCAGGACTTCGTCAAGCAGAAAAATAGGGTATGTCCCCCGTATTCTATAAAAAACCTCTAATTCTGCCATTTTCAGTGCGACGACAATGTTTCGTTGCTGCCCCTGGGAAGCAAAAATGCGGGCGTTTTTTTCATCTAAATAAAAGTTGATATCATCCCGGTGAGGACCGATTAAAGTTGTTTTCCTTTGTAATTCCCGGGTGTGATTTGCCAGCAGGTTCTCTGCTATCGAATCCTTAATTGAATCCAGCTTAATCCTGCCTGATGGCAACGGAAACGATAATGCATATTTCAGACGCAGTGACTCGGTTCCCCCCAGCAGTTTAAAAAATTGAAGGATCACCTCATCCAACAGTTTTATCAGGTTTAACCGAGCAAGAACAACCTGAGCTGCTGTCGTTGAAAAAACCTCGTCTACAGCCTTAAGCATGGTAGGATTAACCGGATAACTTCTTAGTATCGCATTTCTTCGGGTCAACAGATGTTCGTAGTTCTCGGAACAGGTCTTGTATTCCAAAGAGAGGTGTTTGAGCAGGTTATCTAGAAAAACCCGCCTTCTCTGGGGAGAACCTTTAATAAGGAAAAGATCATCAGGAGTAAATATCGTGGTTACGAGCCTATCCTGAAACAGGGTATGCTTCTTGTTATTAATGGTAAGCTGCTTTCTTTTGCCCAGGGTATATTGAAGAGCTATGGAGTATTGCTTATCAAGGTAATTATAAACTGCACGAATAGAAAACCGATCCTGCCCAAATCTTATCAGATCTTTATCCTGTCCGATCCGGAAACTTGATCCCGAAGACAAAAGATAAATCGCTTCCAGAAAATTTGTCTTTCCCTGGGCGTTATTTCCGACCAGAACATTAATACCTTTGACAGGTATATAGTTAACATCTTCCAAATTGCGAAAACCGTCTATACATATCTCAGAAATGAACAAGGCATATTCCTTCTTTAACCCGTTCGGAGTGGTACCAGCACATATGTATAGTTTTCATCAGACGGGTTTTTAATTACGGCCGGACTGAGCGGTCCCGAGAGACCAATCTGGATGTTCTTGCTTTCAGAATTCAGCAGTTTTACAACATCCAGAAGGTAGCGGGTATTAAAATTAAGCTCAACTGAGCTTTCGTTTTGGCACTCAAGATCGGTTATTATCTCGGTCATCTCTCCCATTTTTTCAGAGTAGGCGGAGATAACCAGCTCATCGGGGGTAAAACTCATTTTAACGTACTGTATCAGCTTGGGATCGAAGGGCAGGAGAGCTGCCCGCTCCAGTGATTGAGTAAGACGTTCGGAATCAATTAAAAAGGTATTCACAAAATTACTTGGTATTACCTGTACGTAATTGGGATACTGACCTTCGATAAGCCGGGAGGAACAAGACAGGTCCATCTCGGGAGTATAGAATACAATGTGATTGTCAGCCAAGCCTATGTTGATCTCTGAATCATTGTCCTCCAGAATCCGGGCAATATCGTTCAGGATACGAACTGGAATGATATACTGTTTGTTCATGTTCTCACTGCGGATCTGGTCGCTCTTAATGATAGCCAGGCGGTGGGTATCTGAGGCGACCATGGTAAAGAAATCATCAGAAAAATCAAAGAGTATTCCGGTAAACACTGGTTTAAAATGGGTTACTGCCGCTGCAATGACTGTTTTCCTGATGAAGTTTTTCAACAGAGATTGGGGCATTGATTTGATGAAGGTTACTTTATCAAGGGGCATTTCCGGAAAATCATCGGGATTATAAAGGTTCAGAAAACTTGATGACAGCCCATTCACAACATTCAGTTTGTTGTTGGTCTCATCAAGGGAAATGGTAACTTCAGCGTCAGACAGGTAGCGGACCAGGTCAGTAAAATACTTGGCATTTACCAGGACACTGCCTTCATGAGTCACGTTTACAGGTTGGATAATCTTTTTTATTCCCATATCAAGATCAGTTGCCTGCAAGATCAGCTTGTCTTCTTCAGCAGTAATTAACATACCAGAGAGGCCGGGGACCGTATCTCTGGTTGCTGCAGCTCTTTGAACAATAGAGGCTGTCTGTGATAACAGATTTTTATTAACCGAAAATTCCATAAAGCACCTCCGAGTGATTCTAAATTCGGTTGGTAATTAATATATTTATAGTTTAGTCGTAATAGTAGTAGCAGTTTATATGTTGAAAAGTATAAAAAGTAACCGCCGCTTGCAGTTTTGTGAGTGTTGATAAGAGAGAACACGTCACCTAGTTGGTCACAATCTCAGCTAACGAGACTCTATTTTGGCCTTGAGATCGGTAACTATCTTGTCCAGGACCGGGTCAGTCTTTAGTTCCCTGGTTATCTTTTCATATGCATGAAGAACCGTAGTATGGTCCCTTCCTCCGAAATCTTCCCCGATCTTTGGTAATGACAGATCCGTCATTTCGCGGGTTAAGAACATAGCTATCTGTCTGGGGAAAGCCAACTGTCGTGTTCGGCGTTTTGAGTTCAGATCAGATATTGTAAGACTGAAATAATCAGCTACTGCTTCCTGGATCGAATCGACTGTAATACGGCGAGGGGCCGGCGCAGGAAGAATTTCCTGCAGAGCCTCAGTGGCCACATCCATAGTGATCGGCTGGTTTTTAACTTTGGAAAAGGCTACTGTTCTGGTCAGGGCTCCTTCCAGTTCTCTTATATTGGATTGAATGTTGGTAGCTATGTAAAGCATTACTTCATTGGGGACTTCCAGGGATTCAAGCTGGGCTTTCTTCCTTAGTATAGCTATTCTGGTTTCTAAGTCCGGAGACTGAATATCGGTTAAAAGACCCCATTCGAAACGGGAACGTAACCGGTCTTCCAGGGTTGGTATTTCCCGGGGAGGACGGTCACTTGATATAACTATCTGTTTATTGGTCTCATACAGAGAATTGAAGGTATGAAAGAACTCTTCCTGCGTCCTCTCTTTGCCAACCAGGAATTGAATATCATCTATCAGGAGAATATCAATATTGCGATACTTATTTCGAAATTCAACGGTTTTATCATCGCGGATGGAATTAATCAATTCGTTGGTAAACTGTTCTGATGATGCATATACAACCGTGGCTAACTCATTTTTATTAAGGATATGATGGCCAATGGCCTGCATCAGGTGAGTCTTGCCCAAGCCAACACCGCCATAGATAAAAAGAGGATTGTAGGCTTTA
>DCTH01000170.1:17898-30102 GCA_002329495.1 Syntrophothermus sp. UBA1445
AGCGGCATGGGCAAAACGATTGCTGTTACCGACTACAAAAGAATCAAAAGAGTATTTGGGATTAAGCGTTTTTCCTGAGTTATCAATGGTCGGGGAAGTTCTGACCACCAATTTCAGCTTCACTGGCTGCTGCATAAAGAGATTGATTTTCTCATTAAGCAGATGCATATAGCGCGATTGTATCCATTCCTTTGCCAGGATGCTGGGTACCGATACGCAGAATTGTTGAAGATCACAGTTTTCAAAGTTGGTTGACGAAAACCAGGCATCAAAACTGGTAGGGCCTATATCATCGCGGATAAGAGATAATACTCGGTCCCAGATTAAAGAGTAGTCTTCCATAGTGTCCCCCTGTTTATATGTGGATAGAAACGATGGTCAGGCTGTGAATTGTGTGTATAGGTTTGCTTTTCCAGGCCAAAAATCTAGTATCATGATAACAGAATCCCAGATAAAATTGAAGTAATAGACATACTGGATAATAGGCTTCCTTGACAGGGCTGAAAGGGCAAAATATAATGAAAGATGCATTGGAATTTCAAGGGAGGGACAATGACTTCAAATGAAGAGAACATACCAGCCGAAAAAAAGAAAGAGACAGAGAATACACGGTTTTATGAAAAGGATGTCTACTTCCGGCGGCCGGAAGGTTATAAGCCGCAGGAGGAATNNTTCAGATTAAGTGCTTAAGGCCGTTAACCGGCCTTAATTTTCTACGTGAGGTTTGATATGCTGGGCAATGACATAGCCCTCCGTAAGAAAAAAGAGTATGGGTATGTCTTTCGTGCCGGAAAAAAGCAGGTTGGCAGATTCATGGTGATATACGCAGCCAAAAATGGACTGCAGAAGAACCGCTATGGCATAATTACCAGCAAAAAGGTGGGTAAAGCAGTTACCCGCAACCGGGCTAAACGTCGATTACGAGATTTGGTCAGGAATCTCGATAACCGGTTAAAACCGGGATTTGATATCGTTATTATTGCACGTGTCAGTATTAATGAGGCTAGTTTTTCGGATATCATTGCCGAAGGAGAACAACTTTTTAAAAAAGTTGGGCTTTAGATGTCAAAAGTGTTGATTAAACTGATTCGGGTATACCAGATGATCAGCCGGCTTTTCCCGCCCAGGTGTCGGTTTGTACCAACCTGTTCACAGTATTCAGTAGATGCGTTGGAGAAGTATGGAGTTTTTAAAGGGGTGTGGTTGAGCGTAAGGCGAATTATGCGCTGCCACCCTTTTAACGCGGGTGGATATGACCCTGTCCCATAAACAGGAGGTGAAAAAGGAGTTTGTGGCAGTTTATTGTTAACGGTTTCAGTGAAGTGATTCAGTTTTGTTACCAACTCACTGACTTGGCAGGCCTGGCAAACTACGGACTGGCGATCATACTGATTACAGTGTTGATCAAACTGGTAACCTATCCTTTAACCAACACCCAGATGAAGTCGATGAAGAACATGCAGCAAATCCAGCCCCAGCTGAAAGAACTGCAGGCAAAGTACAAAGAGCAGCCAGAGAAACTGCAGAGCGAAACCATGAAGCTCTATAAAGAGAAGGGTGTTAATCCATTCGGGGGTTGCTTGCCGCTTTTAATTCAAATGCCAATCCTTATCGCCTTCTATCAAGCATTGATCAAGTTCGAATATGCGGTTCCAGCACATGCGGCTTTTTTATGGATACCAAATATCTCCATGCCGGATCCTTACTACATACTTCCTGTATTGACAGCTGCTACCACTTATTTCCAGCAACGGATAAGCGCGGTGGATTCCAATGACCCGACCCAGAAAACCATGATGATGGTCATGCCACTGTTTATCGGTTGGATAGCTCTGAAATTTGCGGCGGGGTTGGCTATTTACTGGGTAGTGTTCAATCTGCTCAACATTCTACAGCAGCTGTATATAAATAGTAAAAAGAGTAAGGACAGTTTAGCTGTTTCTGGGGCCGGAGGCGGACAAGTAGCCGTTGCAGAGAGCTATGACGTGGACAGTGTGATTGATTCAGTTCCCGAAGCGGTGAGGGAAAAAGGAGGAAACACCGATGAGAAGCCTAGAAAAAAAAGGAAAAAGCGTTGATGAGGCCATTAAGTTAGCCCTGGAAGAGTTGGGTGTAGGGCTTGATGATGTAGTTATCGAAGTGTTGGAAGAACCGAGTAGGGGAATATTAGGTATAATCGGCAACAAACCCGCGGTAGTGAAAGTTGATGTAAAAAACCGCCCCGAGAAGACGGCGCGCGAAAAGTTAAAGGCTATTTTGGATGGAATGAAAATTAATTACGAGATTGACCGGGTTGAAGCCCAGGACGGAGTTGTGAGAATCAACATTACCGGCAAGGATATGGGGTTGCTGATCGGACGAAAAGGGGAAACACTTAACGCAGTCCAGTTTATACTGGGGTTGATGGTAAACCGAGACCTGGAGGAAAGGGTCAGGGTGGTCCTTGATGTAGAGGATTATCGATTACGTAAGGAAGAATCTCTCAAAAGCCTGGCAGTTAATCTCTCCGAACGGGTTAAGCGAACCAGGCGGAGTGTAGTGATGAGGCCCATGGGCCCACACGAAAGAAGAGTTGTTCATACGGCCTTACAGGGTGACCCGGACATAGTGACTTTCAGTCAGGGGGAGGAGCCCAATCGGAAAGTCGTTATATCACTAAAAAAATAAGGCCGCAAGGCCTTTTTTATTTTGGAGGCAAACATTGAATGATTGTATTGCTGCCATATCTACGCCGAAAGGCGAAGGCGGTATCGCTATAATCAGGATAAGCGGCCACGATTCGCCGGAGATTGTACAAAAAATATTCGAGTCCCGGTCCGGGAAAAGGATCATTGATTTCCGAAGCCATTCGCTCAACCTGGGTTATATCAAGGATGCGGAAGGTCTAATTGTTGATGAGGTATTGGTTAGCAGAATGGACGAGCCCCGGAGTTATACCGGGGAGAATGTGGTGGAGATCAATTGCCACGGTGGAGCCATCGCGACCCGCAAGTGTCTGGAACTGGTTCTGCAGGCCGGGGCCAGGTTAGCTGAGCCAGGAGAGTTTACGAAAAGGGCTTTTTTAAATGGCCGCTTGGATATGGTTCAGGCCGAGGCCGTGATTGAAATTATCAGGGCCCGCAGTGAGAAGGCCCTGGAGCTTTCAGCCCGGAATCTGGGAGGAGCATTAAGTAAAACCCTGAAAGCGGTGGAAGAGGAACTGATTATTATCAACTCCCGACTCGAAGGGAGCATCGACTTCCCGGAAGAGGTGGGCGACCCGGACTGGACCGAGATCGAAGAGCACCTGCAGGTGGTGGAGAACAGACTCAAAAGCCTGGCTGCAAGCAGCCGGCGCGCGCGGGTTTACCGGGACGGTGTGAAAGTTGTGATAGCCGGTAAGCCCAATGTGGGTAAATCAAGCTTGCTTAATGTCCTGGCCCATAAAGAGAAAGCCATTGTTACTGAAATACCAGGCACCACCCGGGATGTGATTGAAGACCTAATTAATATCCGGGGGATCCCGGTCAGGATAATGGATACCGCCGGGATCAGAAAAACTGAGGATTCAATTGAAAAAATCGGAGTGGAGCGCACCCGAGATGCGCTCATTGAGGCGGAGATTGTAATATTTGTACTGGATGCCTCGACCGGTCTATCAAACGATGACCTGGAAATTATGCAAGAGATTGAAGACAAAAGAAAAATCATTGTTGTAAATAAGGAAGATATAAAAAACCGGCTTTTGAATGGTGATGAGGTCAGGGCCAGATTTCCGGGAGTAGTCATGGTAGAGGTATCAGCACTGGAGGAAACCGGTATCGATGATCTGGAGGCAGCCCTGGAGGAAATCATCATCGGTCAGAGCGGCCGGAGCGAAACCGGGCAGGAGATCATGACCAATGTAAGACAGGAGTATGCAATAAACGCTGCATTGGAGCATGTACAGGATGCCATCAGGGGCGTAAAAAACCGGATGGCGATTGACGGTATTGCCGTAGACACCTGGGGTGCGGTATCGTGGATTGAAGAACTGACTGGCAAAGCTATCAGGGAAGATGTTATGGAACGGATTTTTGCCGACTTCTGTATAGGAAAATAGGGGGGAACATGAATTACTATCAGGCTGGCGATTATGAGGTAATTGTGGTTGGCGCCGGGCACGCAGGATGTGAGGCTGCTTTGGCCGCTGCTCGTATGGGGTGCTCCACCCTGCTGGTAACCCTGAGCATGGATAACATCGCCTTGATGCCCTGTAATCCTTCTATAGGTGGCCCCGCTAAAGCCCAGTTGGTGAGAGAGATCGATGCCCTGGGGGGAGAGATGGCTTTAAACATCGATGAGGCCAATATCCAGATGCGGATGTTAAACACCGGCAAGGGTGCAGCCGTGAGAGCATTGCGGGCCCAGGCAGATAAGAGGGAGTATCAGGAGGTAATGACTGCCACCCTGCTCAGACAGAATAACCTTGAGGTGGTACAGGCGGAGGTTGAGGGTATTGAAACCAGAAATGGTGCGGTATCCGGAGTGTTTACCCGTACCGGAGCCAGGTTTGGCACCAGGACCCTTATAATAACCACCGGCACTTATCTGAAATCGCGAATTATTATCGGAGATCTTTATTATGAAGGTGCCCCCAACGGACAGTTTCCGGCCCGCCGTTTGTCCGATTCTCTGAAAGATTTGGGTTTGGTATTGGGACGCTTTAAAACCGGCACCCCACCCCGGGTTGACGGCCGGTCTCTTGATTACTCAAAAATGATCGAGCAGCCCGGAGATAAAAGGGTACTTAAGTTTTCGTTTATGAGTCCCCGGGTACTGAAGCCCCAGATATCCTGCTGGCTGACCCACAGTAACCAAACCACTCACAACATTGTACGGGACAACCTGCATCGCTCACCACTTTACTCCGGGATAATAAAGGGCATAGGGCCCCGGCATTGTCCCTCATTCGAGGATAAGGTGGTCCGATTCTCCAATAAAGATTCGCACCAGGTTTTTCTGGAACCTGAAGGACGACGGGTTAACGAATTCTATGTCCAGGGAATGAACACCAGCCTGCCTGAGGATGTACAGGCCGATATCCTTCACAGTATTGCCGGAATGGAAAAGGTGCGGATCATCCGGACCGGATATGCTATTGAGTACGACTATGTGATACCGACTCAGTTAAAGCTGTCACTTGAGTGTAAGACGGTTAAGGGGCTGTTTACCGCCGGACAGATAAACGGCACTTCAGGATACGAAGAGGCTGCTGCCCAGGGATTGATTGCGGGGATCAATGCTGCACTACTGGTCAAGGGACAAGAGCCTTTCGTCATTCGGCGGAGTGAAGGTTATATCGGGGTGTTGATTGATGACCTGGTAACCAAGGGTATAGATGAGCCCTACCGATTGCTTACATCTTCGGCCGAATACCGTTTGGTCCTGAGGCAGGATAATGCGGACCTGCGTCTCACCGAAACCGGATACCGGCTGGGATTGGTCAGTGAAGCCAGGTACTCCAAACTGCAGAAAAAACTTGACGCTATGCACAGCCTGATGGGGACTCTCCATGATACCACGATAAGTGCCGACAACCAGACTATTAACCGGATGCTTAAAGAGAGCGGATCACGCGAACTGCGCGATAGCACCAGCCTGTGGCAACTGCTGCGTCGTCCCGAAGTGTCCCTGGAGGATATTCTAAACAGTGGCCAACTCGAAGCTGCTTACGATGAAGAGGTGCTGGAACAAGTGGAGATCGCGTGTAAATACGAGGGCTATATTAAGAAGCAAAACGAGCAGATAAAAAGGTTTGAGGCCCTGGAAGACAAACGCCTCTCACTGGATCTGGATTATGAATCGGTACACGGATTATCCAGCGAAGGCCGATATAAACTGATGCGGGTCAAACCGTCATCAGTCGGTCAGGCATCGCGGATTTCCGGAGTATCACCCGCTGATATAAATGTGCTGTTGATACACCTGGAAAAAATGAGAAGACAAAAAAGTGAAGATGATGATCAATAAGNNGTTGCTGGAAGGGAATAAGACCCAGAACCTGATCAGCCGGCAGACAACTGAGGTCGAGATCAGGGATCATATTAAAGACAGTGAATCACTGCTTAAAGCGACTGATGTAAAGGGTCTAAAGATCCTGGACATGGGCAGCGGACAGGGTTTACCAGCCATACCACTGGCTATCGATCTACCGGACAGTCATTTCGTTCTGGTAGAATCAGACCTTAAGAAGAGTCAGTTTTTGCAGCACCTGATTCCAAGCCTGGGATTGAGTAACGTAACCGTGATCAGATCTCGGATTGAGGATCTGGGGCAAAACAGTGAATACCGCAGTCAGTTCGATATGGTTACCTGCCGGGCGGTGGCCGGACTGCCTACCATCATGGAATGGGGACTTCCCTTTCTGAAAATTGGCGGAGTGTTGGTGGCCTGGAAAGGTGTCCGGGTCGGCGAGGAGATTGAAGAAAGTCAGAGGGCCCTGGAGATTTTGGGAGGAGTAGTACAAAACGTGCAGAATTATGATGTCGGGGACCGGAAGAGGTGTCTGGTTTTTGTAGGCAAGGAGAGGGAGTGTCCAACGAATTATCCCCGTAAGGGTGGATTGGCGAAAAAGCGGCCCATAAAATAGAAAGGATAGTCAGGTATCATGATTAGGATTGGGGGAGAGGGTTTGAGAACCTGGGGCAAACTACTGGGAAAAAACGAAAGCTTAAACAGCCTGGTTCAGATTAATGTCAATGACGTAATAACTAACCCCTATCAACCCCGACAGGAATTCGATGAAACAGAACTCCGGGAATTAGCCGGGTCAATTCATGAGGTGGGCCTGATCCAGCCTATAGTGGTGAGAAAGATAAACCACGGATATGAGGTGGTGGCCGGTGAACGGAGATTAAGAGCCTGCAAACTGCTGGGGCTAACCGAGATTCCAGCCTTGATAATGGAATTGGACGACAGACAGATGGCTGCTCTGAGCCTGATTGAGAACCTGCAGCGGAAGGACCTTAATTATTTTGAGGAAGCCAGTGCCTATGCCCGTTTGATCGGCGACTTTGGTCTAACCCAGGAGGAAGTTGCCCAGAAGGTGGGCAAGAGTCAATCAGCGATTGCCAATAAATTAAGACTTCTCCGGCTGAGTCCACAGGTAAAAAGCCGAATCTCCCCTGATACCATAAGCGAAAGGCATGTCAGGGCATTGCTGAAACTGGAATCGGAGGAAGAGCAGTTGATGATCCTGGGCATGATCTACGAAAATGATCTGAATGTAAGAGAAACGGAAGCGGCCATCGAGAATCTTAGACAGGATATTTCCCGGGAAATAAATAAGGGGGAATCCCCAAGAAATTTATCAGGGAAAGTAAAGGACGCCTCAGTTTTTATAAATACCATTAGAGAAACCGTTACCCGAGCCCAAAAAAAGGGGGTTGACATGATACTGATTGAAAAGGAAGGCGAGGAAGTGTTGGAACTGACCATACGTATCCCCAGGAGGTAGAACCCGCTGAATCCAACATCACCTCATGCACTCTGTTCGCAGAGCCATCTTAATCCCTCCATCTAGGCACGCCATTATTAAAAATAAGATATTTCCCCTCTTAAGGACTGCTTATAAAACCAGGTTATTGCTGCCAACGAAACTGGTGGATCAATATATGCTTAGCGTTGTTACATCAGAGCGAAAAGGGTTAAAACAATTAGCGGGATGATATTGGTTCTTGAGGAGCGGTCTTTATTCCCGCTCCCCAAGAAAGCCTTCACTTAGAATATCATGGTGCCGTCCAGGAATAACCGCTCCATGACACTGTAGAACTCCTCAAAGATCGCCCGGACTTTCTGGTATTCTTGTTCCAGAGATTGCAAAGCTGCTTCGGCTTCTTGTATACGTCCGGCTTGATAAAGCTCGATAACCCGATGCCCCGACTCATGAAGCAGGCGATGGGGCTGCTCGAATTTGTCGTACACTCGTGCCAGTTCGGAGTTGTCAGGCCGGTAATTGTAGAAGAACTGCCCGAATTTGCATTTTGTCGGATCGAACTCCACCGGTTCAAACCGACGAACTTTGGTTACCCATGCCTCATGCTCCGCGCGGCGCTGGGTCAGATTCTCCCTTAATTCATAGTAGTTCCAGCGTTGTGAAACCTCTTTGGTTTCGGCAAGGGCATCCTCGGTATGCTGGATAAAGTCTTTAAGCTCCGCTATCCTGCTCTCCATCCCTTTCAGGGCTTCCAGGGCCATCAGCCCGAAATTCTCTATCTCGGTCATCGAAGCTGATATCTGCTCGCTCGCGGCGGTTTGTTCCTCCGTTGCTGCCGCGATGTTCTCAATCTGGGTATTGATTCCACCGACCTTATGCGTCATATCGTAGATATCAGTTAACATTTCCTCGACCAAATGGGCGCTGGAGGTGGTTGCCTGGTCAATATTTTGAATGGCATCCACAACCTGGGCGGTACTGCTGCTGATCCGATTAATCAGCGTACTGATTGAGTGGGTCGATTCCTTGGTGTTTTCTGCCAGCTTTCTTATCTCCTCGGCCACGACCGCAAATCCCCGACCCTGTTCCCCTGCTCTCGCGGCCTCAATTGCAGCGTTTAAAGCCAGGAGGTTGGTTTCTTCAGCAACCGTAAGTATTACTTCCAGAATGGTTCCAATCTCGCCTGACAGGCTCTGCATGGTAGAGACACTCTCAACTGCTGCGTGACTGGCTTGTATCATCTGGTCAATATCCTGACTTACCCGGTTGGCTTTGTCGCTGGTATCCAAAGCCTTTTGGTTGGTCTGATTGCTGTTTTCAGCGGTAGTTGTTGCCGACTTGGCAATCTCCTCTGCGCCTTTAGCGATCTCGTTCAGTGCCGAGGATGCCTGGCGGGTACTTTCAACCACCTGATTAAACTGCTCGGAAAAATTGTTGGTGGTATTAATGACTGTAGCTACCGCAGTTTTCGCGGTATTTACTTCCGAATTCAACTTGGTAAGGGATCTGACCGTTTCCAAACTCCTCTCCTGCATGGCATGCATACTTCGGTTCAGAAGTTCGGCCAACTCCTGCATGGAAGTGACCATCTTACCGATCTCGGTGTCTGCACGGGCGCCATCAAACTTGTACGAAAAGCCCTGTAGCTTCATCTGCTCAATTGTATCCACGACCATATCAAGGGGACGTAAGCCCCGGGTTATAACATAGTAAATAGCTACCATGCCCAGTAACCAGGCGATCAAGGACAGGAATAATGCCTGGTACAGGGCTTGATTAGACATAGCGAGGGTGCCGGCGGGATGAACCGCTTTAATAAAACCAAATGCCTGGCCGTTAACATCTGTGAAAGGGTATATTACTGCAACTGCCTGTTCAAAATCCTCATGCTGAGGTTCCCCGGTTGTTAGCGCCTGTTGTATGCTCGACGGCTGCACCTGATACTTGTCTTCATCTGATGTTCCAGAGATCAGAATACTCTCACCTGATTCATACTTGTAAAGAAAGATCTCCGCTCCGGTATTCTGTTGGAGATCGGCGGCAAAACGCTCTCCAAAGTCAAACCCATACTCCGCGGACCCGATAAACCTGCCATTTTCAAGTAAGGGAACCACCGCACGAAATCCAAAACCGGCTTTGCCCTCTTCCAGCCCTACTACAACCTGTTTTGTTTCGCGGGCTTTAATCAAGGATGAACGATATGATATATCATCTCCCACCTGTTGCAGATTGTGCAGTCGAAGAAAAGAATGCAGATTTTCATCAATGAATCCAAACTGACTGACGCCCATATCTTTAATACGATCGTAAACCGGCAGGCATAATTCTTTAAGCCTATCGCGATCGCGACTGGCAAAGGCCTTCAAGATCTCGGGGTTGCTGGCCACACTCTCCACACCGATCCGGGCTAGATTTTGCTGTTCCTCATACGCAAGTTTTATTGTGTGGATGAGGTATTCATGAGATTGGTGTTCCATCGTCTCCAAAAGATCCTGCTGAACGTTGCTGAACCAAAAAAGAACCGCGATAAGTAACAGTTGCATACAGAATAAGGCAATACCGGTAGACAGTAAAATCTTGCCGCGCAATGTCTTAGTCACACAGCAACCTCCTTTGGCTTTTCGATGCTTATTCAACATTATGCAACAATTACCACTGACAAGGCTACAGAAAAATATGATATTAACAATATTTGTTGGAGCCGAACAAAACGCAGCAGGATAAGCCGGAAACAAGATTGGTTGCAGGATTGCTGAAAATGACATTTTTGGAACGGTGCTTATGATACCGGCGGAGCAAAGTCGGTCAGGAACTGATTACCGGGGTGGTGGGTGACATTTGCGAAATAATGGGAGTGATGAAATTATAATGCAATATAATCCTCCTCGAAAAATGACGAACGGGGTCGTACGACGGATAGGGTTTATTTTATATGCGGTTTTGACCTCTACATCGCCTGGTTTTCTATGTACTGACCGAATTAGAAGGATCATGCAGTATTGATTACGGCGTCAGTTATAATTTTTCCCGTGAACCAGTTAAAAAAGGACAATATGGCGGGTTTTTGGAAGGAGAAAGAATCGACATAAGAGAAATAGGAAGGGTAGAATTTTAATAAAGAGGTGTAGGCTGGTGGCAAAAGTGATCGCGGTTGCCAATCAAAAAGGGGGAGTTGGCAAGACAACTACCGCAATTAACCTGGGGTGCTGTCTGGCTCTACAGACCAAAAAGGTACTCCTGGTGGATATCGATCCACAGGGCAACTGCAGCAGTGGGCTGGGCGTTGATAGAAGCCGACTCAAAACCTGTATTTATGATGTGCTTATCAGAGGCGTTGAAGCCCAAAAAGCAGTTCTACGAACCAGCGTGCCCAGTTTGGATTTGATTCCGGCCACCATACAGCTGGCGGGAGCCGAGGTGGAATTGGCGTCAGTAGATCAACGGGAAACCCGCCTGAAGGCGAGTATTGACTCCATCAAGCATAACTATGATTATGTGATCATTGATTGTCCTCCTTCTCTTGGCCTGGTAACCGTCAACGCGCTGAGCGCTGCAGATTCGGTTTTAATTCCCATCCAATGCGAGTACTACGCCCTGGAGGGATTAAGTCAATTGATGCACAGCATCTTTCTGGTCAGAAGAAAATTAAACCCGGCATTGAAAATAGAAGGTATAGTCCTCACAATGTTCGATGGCCGTACTAATCTCTCAATTCAGGTTGTCGATGAGGTTAAGAGGCATTTCAGAAAAGAATTATACCGGACGATAATTCCAAGGAACGTGCGGCTTAGCGAAGCTCCCAGTTTTGGCAAACCAATAGTGTTGTATGATCCGAAATCAAGGGGAGCCGAAGTCTATCAAGAATTAGCCAGGGAAGTGTTAGAACGTGGGTAAAAGAGTTTTAGGCAAAGGTTTGGATGCCCTGTTTTCAGGCGGTGAGACCCTGGAAGTCAAGGAACATATGGTAGAGCTTGACAACATTGTGGTTCGAGGAAACCAACCCCGGAAGGTTTTTAACCAGGAGTCCCTTGAAGAGATGGCAACCTCCATTAAAGAACACGGAGTACTGCAGCCACTGCTGGTTAGACCGCTCGATAATGGCAAATATGAACTGGTGGCCGGAGAAAGGAGGTTGCGTGCCTCCGTATTAGCCGGACTGGAAAGGGTTCCGGTGGTAGTAAGGGATATGGATGAGCCGGTTGCTTGGGAGGCGGCTTTAATTGAAAATCTCCAACGTGAGAATCTGAATCCGATTGAAGAGGCGGCTGCCTATAGAGAGATGCTGGACCGGCATGGGTATACTCAAGAGGAGTTGGCCAGGAAGATAGGTAAAAGTCGGACCCATGTTGCCAACACTGTAAGAATACTTAACCTTCCGGAGCCGATAAGGGATATGATATCGGATGGACAGCTTACTGCAGGCCATGCCCGCGCCATCCTGTCGGTCAAAGATGAGGGGCAGCAAATAAGCCTGGCCAATAAGATTATCGGAAAGGGGTTATCGGTCCGAGATACGGAAGACATCGGACATGACGCAACCCGGAAACGTAAGGAAAACCACCCCATAAAGGACCCTAACCTTTTAATGGCCCAGCAAAGATTTGAGGAGTATTTGAATACCAGGGTCAGGGTAATTAAACGCAAGTCGGGTGGCAAGATAGAAGTAAGCTTTCATGACGATGAGGAACTCAACCGAATAATGGAGATCCTCGGGTTAGTCTAGGTAGAATGTTTCACGTGAAACATTT
>DCTH01000002.1:0-3990 GCA_002329495.1 Syntrophothermus sp. UBA1445
GAGAAACAGAAGTGTATTCCAGGGAATTGTCTATTCCTTTGCGATTTTGGGCCTGATTTTTTTCGGTGGGTTAATCTATCTTTTTGCGGCCAACCAGTACAATATGGGCAGTCTGCTTAAGGTTTTCTGGTTGACAGAGACCCGTTCCCTGGCGGACCCGTCCACATCATCCCTGATTCAGGGATCGATTAAAGGTATGGTAGGCGCCCTGGATGATCCCTATTCCAATTACATGGCCCGGGATGAGTATGAAGAACTGGGCTACCGTCTGCAGGGAAGTTTTAACGGCGTCGGTATCGTGGTGGGGGCCGGTGAGAATAACCGGATCACAGTCGTGGCTCCGATCAAGGATTCGCCGGCGGCCAAAGCCGGAATGAAGAGCGGTGACGTTATTACCGCGATAAACGGGGAAACCACCCAGGGTCTCACCGTCGATAACGCGGTCGATCTGATACGCGGTGAACCTGATACCCAGGTGGAGTTAACCGTTTACCGGGAGAGCAGTAAAAAAGAACTTACGTTCAAGATTGTCAGGAAGAGTATTACCCTTGATTCAGTTGAATCCGAGATAGTGAAGGGTGAACCTGATATTGGCTACGTGCAAATAACCCACTTTACCATGAATACACCCGAGGAATTCAATGAACACCTGAACACGGTGATTAATAAGGGTGCCCGGGGAATCATCATTGACTTGCGTGAAAATCCGGGGGGAGACTTTAATGCGGCGGTACAAATTGCCGACATCATACTTGATAAAGGGGATATCGTCAAAATTGTTAACCGCGACCGAAAATCCCGGGTATATGAGGCCTCTTCCGGCGGGGTGGAAATGCCGATGGTAGTCCTCATCAACCAGGGCTCCGCCAGTTCCTCGGAGATACTGGCCGGGGCTTTAAAGGATCACAAAGTTGCGATTCTGGTGGGGGAAAAATCCTACGGCAAGGGCCTGGTGCAGACAGTCTATCCGCTGCGCGGTGGGGATGCCCTGCTGTTGACCACCGACAAATACTATACCCCCAATGATATTGATATAGACAAGATCGGAATTGTACCGGATTATACGGTGAAAAACCCTGAAAACACCAAGTCAGATCTGCAGATGGAGAAGGCAGTGGAGATTTTGAAGGCCAAAATCAAAGAATAGGGTAACCTTTTGTATGGAATTATTAATTCCGTTGCTAGGTGAAGTAGCCAGGAAGTACATGGCAGCATTGGCCTCACCCTTATATCTTCTTCTGATCATCTTTATTGGCTGGCAGTATAAGAGAATTCAACAGGGGCAGCTTACCGCAGGTTGGACCCGGCACAGCCGGCGGTATCTGCACTCAACCCTGGTGGCTACCCTGGCGGGAATTCTGGGGGGATTTCTGGGGAGTGTCCTGCTGATCCTTCTCGGCATAGATATCGCTGGGTTAGGACTTATATACCTGTTTGTAGTTGCACTGGTCCTGATGATGATTCATCCGCGCTTCCTCTGTTTCGCCTATGCCGGGGGGCTGCTGTCAATTCTCAGCATCATCACCGGGTTTCCCAGCATACAAGTAGCACATGTCATGGCTCTGGTTGCCATTCTCCACATGGTGGAGTCCCTGCTTATCTTTTTTACGGGTCACCTTGATCCGATCCCGGTTTACTTCCAGGCCCCGGGCCAGAAGATGGTGGGGGGATTCAATCTCCAGAAGTTCTGGCCCATACCTCTGGTGGCGGTCATGAGTACCAGTATGGTCTCATTCCCCGGTGCGGTTGACAACTGGTGGCCGATTCTGAGTAACCCTGAATTCTATGACGGCATCGTTTACGGCCTGGTGCCGGTGATGGCTATCCTGGGTTACGGGGAGGTCACCACCACCGCCTTGCCAGTTCAGCGGTCGCGGAGTTCGGCTCTGTATCTGGCGATCTTCAGTGTCACCCTGCTGGGGCTGGCGGTTTTGGGGTCATACTACCCTTCTTTTCTCATTCTTGCCGCTCTGTTTGGTCCCCTGGGGCATGAGATGGTTATCGCCATCGGCTGGCGTTCGGAGCGATTTAAAAACCCCATCTACACTTCGCCCCCTCAAGGGTTGATGGTACTTGATGTTATCCACGGGTCACCGGCCCAGCAGGCCGGGGTTCGCAGCCAGGATATCGTTATTGAATTGAATGGCAATACAGTCTACGGTCCCGCTGATCTGATCCCAGGCCTTGATTCCTCAGGGCCATGGCTCACCATGACCGTCATCCGCGACGGGCAGCGCCTAGTGTTGTCCACCGGAAAAAGTAATTATGATTATCTGGGCATAATCCCGGTTCCCGATTCCTCCCGGCCAACCGCGGGAGATGACGTAACTCCCGACCCCGGTTTTCTCATGTCCCTTTTCCTCAAGCTTAAGAAATTCTGGTAACAGGGGGCAATGACCGGTTTGTGGGCAAACCGGTCACCGCCCTCGTAGTTGTGTTAACCCTTTGTTCACTTTTCGCATATCCTATTGCAGGGAAAGGGGGATTGCGGGTGAAAAACCGGATCGAGTATGTATTCACCAGTGGGTATACTTCACAGGGCTATTATTCCTACCTTCCGGCTCTTCTCAGCAGGATTGAGAGGGTAATTCTTCTCCAGGGGGCTCCGGGGAGCGGGCGTTCGACCTTTATCAGAAGTATCGGATTGAACCTGGCCGAAAGAGGTTACCGGGTGCAGTTCTGGCCTTCGCCTCTTGATGCTTCATATATAGATGGGGTTTACCTCCAGCAGCTCAAAACGGTGGTCATGAGCGGAGATGCTGCCGGGAGCACCAAACTGGACCATCATCCCGGAGTCATCATCCACAGCATTGACCTGCGCGATTATTATAACTCGGGGGAACTGGCCGATGCCCAGGTGGAGATTGCGGGTTTGACTGACCAGCTGGAGTCCATCCTGGACGACGTCAAATCCAGTCTCGAGGTGGCACAGGAGAGTCAGAAGCAACTGGCCTGGAATTACGAACGGCTGCTCAATCCCGGCAAACTGCAGGCCCTGAGTCAACAATTGATCGCCACCATCCTGGGCGAAGGGGAACAGGCCACCCACTACTTCGCCCGGGCCATCACCTCCGACGGCATGGTCGATTTCTTTGAGGAAATTACCCGGGATTGTACCCGGCGCTTTATTCTACAGGGCCCTCCAGGGAGCGGCAAGTCCTGGGTAATGCGCCGCATTGGCGAGGAGGCCCTGGCTCAAGGCCACAAAGTCGCGTTCTATCACAGCGGGCTCGACCCGAACCTGCTGGAGATGGTGGTTCTGCAGAGCCTGGAGATCGCGGTAGTTGACAGCGATATCGTCCGCGTTGCCAACCGTCCGGGTGACAGGTACATCAATCTGGCAGAGTGCTGGGATGACCAGGATCCGATCAACCATGCGGAAGTCAGAGAGACGGAAAGACTGGTCTCCAACCGGCTGTACCAGGCGGTTCAGGGACTAACCCGGGCCCGCCAGGTGGAGAAAAAACTCAGCAAACTGTTTACCAAGGCCATGAGATTTGAGCAGGTTGATGCGCGCCGGGAGGAGCTTATTATGGAGATCCTGCAGATGTAGTAGCCAAACGATAAAGCGAAGCTGAAGATGACCCAATGGGGTAGACTTAGCTTCCCGAGAGCGGTGATGGGGTGTCGTTTAACGGGTGTTATCCAACCGACAACCGGACCGCTTTTTTATTTTTTCCGCTTGCCTTTGCCAGGTGTTTAATGTACACTGCATCAGTATTCTGAGGGGTTGCGTGTATAGGGTATAATGATATTACAGAGAACAACTGTTTGCTGGACGGCAGGAGGTTGTGATGGACCGATTCAAACTGAAATCAGAATATCTTCCTACCGGGGACCAGCCCCAGGCGATTGAGCGGCTGGCGCAGGGACTGGAGAAGGGCTACAAGTACCAGACCCTGCTCGGGGTTACCGGATCGGGCAAGACCTTCAGCATGGCCCAGATCATAAACCGGGTACAGAGGCCGGCCCTGGTGATGGCCCCAAACA
>DCTH01000002.1:4029-4813 GCA_002329495.1 Syntrophothermus sp. UBA1445
TTATCAGCCGGAGGCTTATGTCCCCCAGACTGACCTCTATATAGAAAAGGATTCCTCGGTCAACGATGAGATTGACAAGCTGCGCCACTCCGCCACTTCCGCCCTCCTGGAGCGGCGTGATGTGATCATAGTAGCCAGCGTATCCTGCATCTACGGCCTGGGTTCTCCCGAGGACTACTCGGGTATGGTACTGTCGCTTCGTCCCGGGAACCCCCTGTCGCGGGACGGGTTCTTGCGTTCCCTGGTGGAGAGGCATTATGAGCGTAATGACATCGACTTCTCACGGGGCAAGTTCCGGGCTCGCGGGGATGTGGTCGAGGTTTTCCCGATTCAGTCCGGGGAGAATGCCATCCGGATCGAGTTTTTCGGAGATGAGATCGATAGGATTCTGGAGTTCAACGCCCTGACCGGCGAGATTATGGGACGCCGCAATCATGTTCTGATCATGCCGGCCTCCCATTATATAACCTCCCGAGAGCGGATGTTGGAGGCCGCTTATGAGATTGAGGAGGAACTGGCCATCCAGGCGGCGCAATTCAAATCCCAGGGGAAGCTCCTGGAGGCACAGCGTATTGAACAGCGAACCCGTTATGACCTGGAGATGATACGGGAGATCGGGTTCTGCAAGGGTATTGAAAACTATTCACGTTACATTACGGGAAGGGCGCCAGGTGAGCCGCCCTACACCCTGATTGACTTTTTCCCCCCTGACTTTATACTGTTCATGGATGAATCCCATGTGGGTGTACCTCAGGTGCGGGGCATGTTTGAGGGAGATCTCTCC
>DCTH01000002.1:4841-5133 GCA_002329495.1 Syntrophothermus sp. UBA1445
TGGATAACCGCCCTTTGAGATTTGAGGAGTTCGAGACCAAGATTGGACAGGTCATATTCACCAGCGCTACCCCGGGTCCTTATGAGCTGGAGAAGTCCGAACAGGTGGTGGAACAGCTTATCCGGCCTACCGGCCTGATTGATCCGGAGATTCAGGTGCGGCCAACCACCAACCAGATCGATGATCTCCTGGACGAGATCAGGAAGGTGGTCGACCGGGAACAGCGGGTCCTGGTAACCACCCTCACCAAACGGATGGCGGAGGACCTGACCGATTACCTCACGAAGGCCGG
>DCTH01000201.1 GCA_002329495.1 Syntrophothermus sp. UBA1445
AATTCCCGGTACAAATCCACCATACTTCTTAATGTTATCCGCTACGTCCATTGGGTTAAATACCACAGCGGTATAGAAGTAGGTAAAGAAGATTATCAACAGGGCATAGATCGTGTTATACAGAGGACTGCCAAAATGAAAATAGGTATTCATCCAGTTACTGAATCCCGAGTTTTGGAACCAGGAACCTATGGTACCCGGAAACATCATTATCGACATCGCGAAAATTATGGGTATAACCCCGGCGGTGTTTACCTTAAGCGGTAAAAAGGTACTCTGTCCGCCATACACTTTTCTGCCGACCACCCTTTTGGCGTACTGTACCGGCAGTCGGCGCTGGCCTTCGTTCAGACCTACGACCGCGGCGATCATTACCAGGGCGATGACTATGAACAGCAACACACTGAAATAACTGGCGGTTCCGGCTTGAAGATACTCAAATACTCCGGTCACGCCGCTGGGGATACGAGCTACTATCCCGGCAAAGATTATCAGTGAAATACCGTTGCCGATCCCCCGTTCCGTTATCAACTCGCCAATCCACATCAGTAATGCCGTACCTGCAGTAAGGCAAATCGCTATCATCAGATACGATACAAAACCCGGGTTTTGAACCACCATTTGCCCGCCAGTCCCCGTGTAACGACCCAGGGCAATGGCGATACCGATGGCCTGAATGAATCCCAGAACCACTGTACCGTAACGGGTGTACTGTGCAATCTTCTTGCGGCCTTCTTCCCCTTCTTTGTTGAGTTGCTCCAACTTGGGAATAACCACCGTTAACAGCTGCATTATGATAGAAGCGTTAATGTAGGGGGTTATGCTCATGGCAAATATACTGAATCGTTTGAACGCACCCCCGGAGATTACATCGAAAAACCCAAGAAATTGGTTCTTCAGCAATTCACTCAGGGCATCCGGGTTGATTCCCGGAACAGGTATATGAACCCCCAGTCTGAACACCGCAAACATTAAAAGGGTGAACAACACCTTTTGTTTCAGATCCCCGATTTTAAAAGCCTGCTGCAATGAACCAAGCAACTAAATCACCTCAATCTGGCCACCCCGGGCAGAGATTTTGCTTTCTGCCGCCTGGCTAACTTTATGGGCCTTCACCACCAGCCTTTTGGTCAGTTCCCCGTCGCCCAAAATCTTGACTCCATCCTGAACTGATTTTATCAGACCGTTTTCCATCAGCAGAGCTGGGGTCACTACTGTGTCATTATCGAATATTTCCAGGTCTTTGACATTAACGATGCTGTAAGTCTTTTTAAATATGTTGGTGAACCCCCGCTTGGGAATCCTCCTCTGTAAGGGCATTTGACCCCCTTCGAAACCTGGTCTGACTCCGCCACCTGAGCGGGCCTTCTGGCCTTTGTGACCTCTGGTCGATGTCTTGCCATGACCTGATCCCGTACCCCGGCCAACCCGTTTTGGCTTGTGAACGGCGCCAGCAGGAGATTGCAAATCATGAAGTTTCATCATTAACCTCCTCAAGCTATAACTCTTCGACCGTTACCAAATGATGTACCTTGTCGATCATGCCTCGTATCTGCGGGGTATCTTCCTTGATCACGGTCTGGTTTAGTTTTCTCAGCCCTAAACTCCTTATAGTAGCTCTCTGGGACTTGACAGATCCTATAGTGCTTTTTTCCCAGGTGATTTTGAGCATTTTACCCAAAGCAACTACCTCCTAGCCTATGATTTCCTGTATGGTTTTCCCCCTCAGCCGCGCCACCTTATCGGCCCGTTTCAGAGATTTCAAGCCTTCCATGGTAGCTCGCACCATGTTGTTGGCGTTGGAGGAACCCAAAGACTTGGTCAGAATGTCTTTTACTCCGGCGGCTTCCAAGACGGCTCTGACTGGCCCACCGGCTATAACTCCGGTTCCGGGTGCGGCTGCTTTCAACAGAACCCGTCCGGCGCCAAATACCCCGATGATATCATGAGTAATGGTGGTTCCCTTCATGGGGACTTCGATCATATTCTTCTTGGCATCTTCAACGCCTTTCCTGATAGCTTCCGGGACTTCACCGGCTTTACCCAGTCCGACCCCGACTTTTCCTTCGCCATCACCAACAACAACTACGGCGCTGAAACTGAAACGACGTCCGCCCTTTACAACCTTGGCTACTCTCCGTACAGTCACTACCTTTTCAATAAACTCCGGCGCGTTTTGCTCCCTTTCGATCGTGGTTCCCTCCTTTAGCTAAAACTTTAGCCCGGCCTCTCTAGCGGCACCGGCCAGAGCTGCTATTTTTCCATGATACTTGTAACCATTGCGGTCAAAAACAACTTCCGAAATCCCTTTCGCCAGGGCCTTGTTGGCTACGGCGGTTCCAACTGCCTTGGCGGCGTCCATCTTGCTTCCTTCTTTTATGCTGTCCCGCACTTCTGCTTCCAGGGTTGACGCTGCCACCAGTGTGTTGTGGTTAACATCGTCGATCACCTGGGCGTAAATATGATTCAGGCTGCGAAAGACGCATAACCTTGGTTTTTCGGGAGTGCCCTGCATCTTGCGGCGTATTCTTTTATGCTTACCCGTCCGCAGTTTATTGCGACTCGGCTTATTGATCAACTCCGTGCCACTCCTTTCTCCCTTTATTTCTTACCGGCCTTTCCAGCCTTGCGTCTGATCTTTTCATTTTCGTATTTGATACCTTTGCCCTTGTACGGCTCCGGCCTGCGTACATCTCTGATGGTGGCTGCCATGTTGCCTACTTTTTCTTTGTCGATCCCTCTGATGGTTATCCGTGTGGCGGCCGGGGTTTCAAATTCAATTCCTTCGGGTGGCTCAAACTCCACCGGATGCGAATAACCCACGGTCAAAACCAGCTTTTTGCCCTGGACTGATGCCCGGTAACCGGTGCCGACCAACTCCAGCTTCTTTTCGAACCCTTTTTCAACACCCTGTACCATGTTGGCGAGGAGGGCCCTGGTTAAGCCATGCAGTGACCGGTGTTCCTTTACATCGCTGGCTCTGGTTACTATCAATTGACCATCTTCCCGGGCTACGTCTATACCATTCGGGATGTTCCAGGTCAATACACCTTTAGGACCTTTTACTGCTATACTTCTTCCTTCACCCAAGGTTACCTCGACACCAGAGGGAAGGTCTATGGGCCGCTTTCCTATGCGTGACACCTTGTTTAACCTCCTCCGTTACCAGATATAACAGACGACCTCTCCACCTACTCCTTCTTTCCGTGCCTTTTTATCTGTCATCAGGCCACGGGAGGTGGAAATGACGGCTGTTCCGAATCCACCCAGAACCTTGGGTACATCATCCTTGTTGACATACACCCGCAGTCCGGGTTTGCTAATCCTCTTGATACCCGTTATAACTTTCTCGCGGTTGGGACCATACTTCAGATAGACACGAATTATGCCCTGTCTTCCGTCTTCGATAAACTCGAAATCCTTGATATAGCCTTCGTCTTTCAGTATGGTAGCAATCGCCAACTTCATCTTCGATCCTGGGATTTCCACGGTTGGATGTGAGACCATGTTCGCGTTCCTCACACGAGTCAGGAAATCGGCGATAGGGTCTGTCGTGACCATAGTTCAACCTCCTTCTATTACCACTACCAACTGGCTTTGGTTATGCCTGGTATTTCTCCTCGGTGGGCCATCTGCCGGAAGCAGATACGGCAGATCCCAAACTTGCGCATATAGGATCTCGGCCTCCCACATACCCGGCACCGATTATACTGTCGAACCCCGAACTTTGCGGTTCTCTTTTGACTTGCAATCATTGATTTCTTTGCCATATCTTCCCTCCTTACTGTTCCCTAAAGGGCATTCCCATTAATTTGAGAAGCTCCCGGGCTTCTTCGTCGGTTTTGGCGGTGGTTACGACAACCACTTCCAAACCGCGGATCTTATCGATTTTGTCATATTCGATCTCTGGAAATATCAGCTGTTCTTTTATTCCCAGGCTGTAATTCCCCCGTCCGTCGAAAGCCTTGGGGGATACTCCCCTGAAATCCCGGACCCGGGGTAAGGCCACGTTTATCAGCTTATCCAGGAATTCATACATGCGTTCCCCACGCAGTGTTACCTTGCATCCTATGGACATACCTTCTCTTAGTTTGAAGCCGGCAATGGAAGATTTGGCCTTGGTGATTACCGGTTTCTGCCCGGAGATGGTTCTGAGATCCGCTACCGCTCCATCAAGGCTCTTGGGGTTCTGAATGGCTTCGCCAACCCCCATGTTAATTATCACCTTGTCTATCCTGGGTACCTGCATGGTGTTGCGGTAAGAAAATTTTTCAGTTAGTTTGGGCACGATTTCATTCCTGTATTGCTCTTTCAGTCTTGCCACTCTTAAGCCTCCTCCTCGGCCTTATTCCAAAACCTCACCGCACTTTTTGCAGCATCTAACCTTCTCACCATTGGCCAGTATCTTGCTTCCTATCCTGGTCGGTCGGTCGCACTTGCCACAGACTAACATCACATTGGAAGCGTCAAGTGCTGCCTCAATGCGGAGGATTCCCCCCTGCGGTAAAGCACGGGTAGGTCGTTGATGTTTCCTGACTCGATTAATCCCTTCCACCGTCACTCTTCCTTTATCCGGAGTGACTTTCAGGATCTTTCCTTTTCGCCCGGCATCCTTGCCGGCCAAAACCAAAACGGTGTCTCCCTTTTTTAAGCGAATTTTCTGGCTCAAATGTACTCACCTCCGCTCTACAAGACTTCGGGGGCCAGTGATACTATCTTCATAAAGTTACGATCTCTTAATTCTCTGGCTACCGGTCCAAATATTCTGGTACCCTTGGGGTTGTTATTATCATCGATTATCACTGCTGCATTCTCACTGAACCTGATATAGGAACCGTCAGGGCGGCGAATCTCTTTGCGGGTACGGACTATTACCGCCTTAACCACGTCACCCTTTTTGACCACTCCCCCGACACCGGCCTCTTTCACAGAAGCTACAATGACATCTCCAACAGTGGCATATCTTCTGAGGGATCCCCCCAGTACCTTTATGCACATAAGCCTTTTTGCGCCTGTATTGTCGCCGACACGCAGCATCGTTTGAGGCTGGATCACTGCGGCAACCTCCTTTCAGCCATCTATTGTAAGGTCTTGGCTTTCTCCAGTACCTCGACTACTCTCCACCTTTTGTCCTTGCTCAGGGGCCGGGTTTCCATGATTTTTACCAGATCCCCGATATTGCACTGGTTGTTCTCATCATGGGCTTTGTACTTCTTGCTCCGTCGAACGGTTTTCTTATAAAGACTGTGCTGCACTACGGACTCGATGCGCACGGTCACAGTTTTTTCCATCTTGTTGCTGACCACTCTACCGGTCTTGACCCGTCGTTGTCCTCTGTCCTCTGTCACCATCCAACCTCCTCTAGGCCCGATGTCCTTGTATTTCCCGCTGTCTTAAAACTGTCTTGGCCCGGGCGATATTCTTGCGGACCTCCCCAAGTCTCATGGGATTATCCAATTGCCCGGTGGCTAATTGAAATCTAAGATTGAATAGCTCATCTTTGTAGTCTCTAACCTTCTTCTGCAGTTCTTCATTGGTCATTTCCGCCATCTTCTTAGCCTTCACCAGCCTCACCACCCATTTCGTCTCTTTTAATAAACCTGCATCTGACAGGTAGTTTGTGGGCCGCCAGTCTCATGGCTTCCTTCGCTACCTCTTCATTCACTCCAGCCAGTTCGAACATCACCCGACCAGGCTTAACCGGTGCTACCCAGTGTTCAGGTGCGCCCTTTCCTTTACCCATACGGGTTTCTGCTGGCTTCGCTGTCAAAGGCCGGTCAGGGAATATCTTAATCCACACCTTACCTCCACGTTTCACATGGCGGGTAATGGCAATACGAGCAGCTTCTATCTGGCGGTTGGTTATCCAACCGGGATCCAGGGCCTGCAGGCCATATTCACCATAGGTTACCGTATTACCTTTGGTGGCCTCGCCTTTTATGAACGGCCTATGCTGCCTTCTATATTTAACTCGCTTGGGAATAAGCATTATTTCTGTTCCTCCCCTCCAGCCTTCACCGGAGGCCTGCGTTTGGGTTGTGCCATAACCTCACCCCGGTTAATCCAGACCTTAACGCCAATCTTACCGTAAGTGGTGTTGGCCTCCGCAAAACCATAGTCGATGTCGGCTCTGAGTGTATGCAGGGGCACCCTGCCCTCGGCCTGCCACTCGGTACGGGCTATTTCCGCCCCACCAAGGCGCCCGGATACCGCTATTCTCATGCCTTTGGCCCCCGCACGCATGGTCCGACCTACGGCCTGACGCATCGCCCTCCGGAAGGCAATTCTTCTTTCCAGCGAGGTAGCCACGTTCTCGGCAACAATCTGTGCATCCAGTTCCGGCCGTTTTATCTCAACAATATTGACATTTACATTTTTGTTGGTCAACCGGGCCAATTCTATCTTTAGTTTTTCAACCTCGGTTCCACCGCGACCAATCAGGATACCCGGTTTTGCTGTATTGATCGAAATTTTAACTCTATTGCCGGTTCTTTCGATCTCAACCGTGGAAATCCCCGCGGCGTAAAACCTCTCCTTGATAAACTTGCGTATCTTATAGTCCTCGTGGAGGAGATCAGTAAAATCCCGGTCTGCATACCAACGTGAATCCCAGTCTCTGGTGATTCCTATTCTAAAGCCCTTGGGGTGAACCTTCTGCCCCACTAAATCACGCCCTTTCTTTGACCACAACGGTTATGTGACTGGTGCGATGCTTGATCATGTCACCCCTACCGTAGGCCCTGGGTTTAATTCTTTTTAAGCTCGGTCCCTCATCAACATAGACCTCTGATACATACAGGCTGTCAGAATCCATGTCAAAATTGTGTTCGGCGTTGGCCACTGCCGAATTCATCACCTTCGCAATAAACGGAGCTGCTTTTTTGTTGGTATACTTAAGAATCGCTCGCGCCTCGCGTACATCCTTGCCCCGGATTAGATCCACAACCTGCCGGGCCTTGAACGGAGATACTCTTATATACCTAGCAATTGCTCGTGCCTGCATACTGATACCTCCCCTCAGTGCCTTTTACTGGTCTTTTCCGATTTCCCAGCATGNNCGATTTTTCAGATTTACCGGCATGGCCACGATAGGTTCTGGTAGGAGCAAATTCCCCCAGTTTATGGCCTATCATGTCCTCGGTTACGTAAACCGGGATATGCTTGCGCCCATCGTGTACGGCCAGTGTATGCCCAATCATCTGAGGCATAATGGTGGAACGGCGAGACCAGGTTTTGATAACGCGCTTCTCACCTTTATCGTTCATGAGTTCGACCTTTTTAAGCAGTTTCTCTTCGCAATAGGGACCTTTTTTTACAGATCTGCCCATTCCAGCTTGTAACCTCCCTTTCAGAGCTACTTGCGTTTCTTGACTATCATATTATCTGACGGTTTCTTTTTCCTGGTCCTGCCGCCGATAGCGATCTTGCCCCAGGGTGAAACCGGGTATTTTCTGCCCACCGGGGCCCGGCCTTCTCCCCCACCATGGGGATGATCAACCGGGTTCATTACTGATCCCCGAACTGTCGGACGAATGCCCTTCCAGCGATTCCGTCCCGCCTTGCCGATAGATACATTCTCGTAATCCAGGTTTCCAATCTGCCCGATGGTTGCCCGGCATTTTATATGAACCAGTCGTACTTCGCCAGAAGGTAACCTGATATGCGCATAGTTTCCTTCCTTGGCCATGAGCTGGGCAACTCCCCCTGCCGAGCGAACGATCTGACCGCCCTTCCCGGGTTTAAGCTCAATATTGTGTATCAGTGTACCTACCGGTATATTAACCAGTGGCAGTGCATTACCCACCTTGATATCAGAATCTGGTCCCGACATGACCTGGTGTCCGACCTTCAAACCGTTGGGGGCCAGGATATAACTTTTTTCACCATCACGATAACCCAAAAGGGCAACTTGAGCGTTCCGATTGGGATCGTACTCAATTGCCTCTACCCTAGCTTCAACTCCTCTTTTGGACCTCTTGAAATCAATTAATCTTAAAAACCTCTTCTGTCTACCCCCTTGATGTCTAACCGTTACCTTGCCTGAAGAATTCCGACCCGACTTTTTAGGCAAAATAGAAACCAATTTCTTTACTGTTTTGCTTTTCATTTTTTTTCTTCAAAAAGATCTATCTTCTTATCTCCCGAGACTATTACTGTTGCTTTTTTGTAANNCGAACGGTTCGGATCGTATTCAATTGCAGCCACCTTGGCCGGGACTCCATCCTTGGTACGTTTAAAATCGATAATCCGGTAACGGCGCTTATGTCCGCCACCCTGGTGGCGTACCGTTATGCGCCCCTTGGCATTTCTTCCCGCCTTCTTGTTAAGAGGAGCCAGGAGACTTTTCTCCGGTTCTTTTTTGGTCAGTTCCTCATAACTCAGGACTGTCATCTGCCGTTTGCCCGGTGATGTTGGCTTGAATTTCTTAATGCCCACTTTCGATTCCTCCTTAGGTGCCTTAAGGGCTACATTCCCTCGAAGAGTGTAATCCTATGACCGGGCTTCAGGGAGACCACAGCCTTCTTGCGGCTGGGCCTACGGCCTTGAAAGCGCCCCATTCTCTTCATCTTGCCCTGGATATTCATTGTGGTTACGCTGTCAACCTTAACCTTGAAAATCTCTTCCACAGCCTTTTTTATCTCGACCTTGTTGGCCCGTTTGTCAACCAGAAAAGTGTACTTGTTGTCGGCCAGCAGGTTCATGGTCTTTTCTGTTACTACCGGCTTGATGATGATATCTCGAGCTTCTCTGGACATCAACCGTAAACCTCCTCTACCTTGGCCACGGCATCCTTGGTTATCACAAGTTTGTCGTAGGCCAAAAGATCATAGACATTCATAAAATCTGCTCTGACCGGTTTGACTCCTGGAATGTTCCGGGCTGACTTCGCAACATTCATATCACCATCGGCGGTAACAACCAGAGCCTTCTCCGCCACCTTCAGGGCTTCCAGAACCTCAACCATACGTTTGGTTTTGGGTTCCTCAAAACTTAAGTTGTCCAGAACCACAATATCGCTGCTGTTTACCTTCCCGGACAACACTGATTTTAAGGCCAATCTCCTGACTTTCTTCGGCAGTCTGATTGAATAATCGCGCGGATGGGGTCCAAATACCGTACCGCCACCCCGCCAGAGCGGAGAACGCCGGCTTCCCGCCCGTGCCCGACCGGTACCTTTTTGGCGCCAGGGTTTTCTTCCACCGCCCCTGACTTCTCCACGGGTCTTGGTGGAGGCGGTCCCTACCCGCCGATTGGCCAATTGAGCCTTTACAACCTGGTGAACGACAGCCTCGTTGGGTTCGATCCCAAAAACACTGTCACTTAGGTCTATTTCACCAACCTGGGCTCCTGCCATATTGAATACTGCTACCTTAGGCATGATAGTAAACCTCCTTCACCCTATGCCTTCACGGAATTCTTTATTGAAAGCAGTCCCTTGCGAGGACCCGGTACTGCACCCTTGACCAGGATGATATTCTTTTCCGGGTAGACCTTTACTATCTTGAGTTTCTGTACCGTAACTCTTTCGCCGCCCAATCTGCCTGGCATTTTCCGGCCTTTAAAAACCCGGGCCGGTCCTTTGGCGCCGAGGGAACCCGAGCGGCGGTGATACTTGGATCCATGTCCCATGGGCCCGCGATGGAAATTATGGCGCTTAATACCACCTGCAAAACCCTTACCTTTGGAGACTCCGGTAACATCTATCAAGTCGCCTTCCTGAAACAGATCGGCTTTGATTTCCTGCCCGATTTCATATTGATTGGCATCTTCAACTCTGAATTCTCTTAGCCATCTGGTAGGTTTAACCTGAGCTTTGGTAAACTGTCCCCGGTCAGGACGGTTTACCTTTTTGTCCTTCACGCCGGAAAACCCCACCTGAATTGCATTGTAGCCATCAGTTTCCGGGGTTTTTTTCTTCACTACTACGCAGGGACCGGCCTCGATAACAGTAACAGCCATTGCCTGGCCATCATCCGTGAAAACCTGAGTCATTCCTACCTTCCTGGCTAGAAGTCCCTTCTTGACTGCTCTTAACACCTTTCTCCCTCCTAAATCAGCATCCATAATCCCTGGCTTAGAGTTTGATCTCTATGTCTACACCGGAAGGCAGGTCCAGGTGCATGAGGGCATCTATGGTTTTGGGATTGGGATCTAAAATATCTATTAACCGTTTGTGGGTCCTCATCTCAAACTGTTCCCTGGAATCCTTGTTCACGTGTGGTGACCTCAGGATGGTATAAACACTTCTCTCAGTAGGAAGCGGTACCGGTCCTGAAACTTGAGACCCATTCTTCTTAGCGGTATCAACTATTTTTTGGGCTGACTGGTCCAGCAGTTTATGATCAAATGCCTTTAATCTAATTCTGACTTTTTGCTGACCTTTCACCTAATGGTCCCCTCCTTAAACTCCTGTCATGTACACGGCTCCGGGCGTACCAAGGAGAAAGGGACGATTGCCCTTTCTTCCTTGTCTATACTCCACTCGATCCGTTTCTTCCCCTGGAACGTTGCGGTCGTTTACCTAACATTCCAGTACTATTAACAACGCATTATCCTACCCTTGGTCATCATTTACAGCCCGGGCCGGAACTCCTGACAGTGCAGTGCGTCCTTCCGGTATCTATTCACTGATGCCGGTAACCACTCCGGCACCTACGGTCCTGCCGCCTTCACGGATC
>DCTH01000251.1:0-230 GCA_002329495.1 Syntrophothermus sp. UBA1445
TGATCATACCTTCGGTCTGGGTTGCGGCTTCCTCTTCCAGGTTTTTTCTGATATCGGCTCTAAGTTCTTCCAGGGTATCGAACTCACTGACATCCCGAGCGAAGTCATCATCCAGCGGATTCAGTTCCCTTTTTTGTATCTGGTTAATCTTCACTTCAAAACGAGCGTCTTTTCCCTTGAGATCTTCGGCGTGATATTCTTCCGGAAAGGTAACTTTAACCTCTTTCTCC
>DCTH01000251.1:274-23704 GCA_002329495.1 Syntrophothermus sp. UBA1445
CGTCGATAAAGCCCCTGAAGTTGATGTTTAACACATCACCGTTCTCCGCCGGAATACCTTCCTCAACCGTTATCAGCTTGGCATAACGGTTCCTCATGGTTTGGATACGCTGCTCAACATCTTCATCGCTGACCTCACGCCGGGGAATCTCGACCTTCAGACCTGTTACATCCCCTAATTTAACCTCAGGTTTGACAATGACGTTGGCTTTGAAAATCAAGGGTTTTCCGCTTTCAATCTGGACCACATCAATCTTGGGCTGGCTTACCGGTTCAATCTCGGTTTCCTTTACGGCCTCATCATAAGCCTGGGGGATAACCTCTTCTAGTGCATCCTCAAACAGGGCTTCTTTGCCTAGATAAGCTTCAAGGATATGACGCGGCACTTTCCCTTTACGGAATCCTGGAATATTGACCTTGGTTACAACCTTGCGATAGGCCTTCTGCAAAGCCTGCTCCAGCCTGTCAGCTTCTACCTCAATTTCCAGGGCCACCTCATTCCCCTCTATTCTTTCCAGCTTAGTCTTCAATTATGCTTACCTCCCGTTAGCTAAATCATACGCTAGATCATGAACCGTGTGGCAATGATTGACTCATGCCGCTAAGCCCATCCTTGAAGTAGGTTTTCTACAACAGAATATGATTTCCTTCTTCACTTGGTTGACGGTTCACTAACAAAACACCTCGGCCCAGGAAAGGACCGAGGCAAGGTACTTCTGGAGCGGAAGACNNCTACCACTGAGCCACTTCCGCAAAGAACTGATTCCCAATGACCTATATTATAGGATAATGGGAGCATAAATGCAAAGTCAAGACCCTGCACACGATAAACAAAAAAAACCGAGTGTTTTATCCAGAGTTTAAGAGTTTCCACGATTTTATCACCACAGAATTGGCCATCATAACTCAAGGTCCCTCTGACTAACTCCATTTCCCAATATTAAGATATTTTCTAAATGAGGTCATTTATAGCACCTTGGCTATGCCTCGATAGATAACAGTTCATCTGAGCCCTATGTTATAATGTTCCCAAAAATAAGGGATGTGAACCCTTGATACCGCTAAGAGACCGAACCCCCAGTCAGCATCTGCCGGTTATGACTGTGACCCTGATTGCCATTAATATTTTTATTTTCTACCAGTTGAACATACAGGGGGCCCTGGGAATAGATGAGATCTACGAAAAGTACGCTTTGATTCCCGGACAATTCGACTTCTTCCACCCTTTTATCAGCATTACGCCTCTTATCACCTCCGCCTTTCTGCATGGTAATTTAATACACCTTATCTCCAACATGTGGGCCTTGTGGCTGTTTGGCGATAACGTGGAAGACCGGATGGGAGCTATTAACTTCCTTCTGTTCTACCTGATCAGTGCAGTAGCTGCCGGGATAGCCCATATATATGTAAATCCAGGTTCATTGATCCCCACTGTAGGTGCCTCGGGGGCCATAGCCGGTGTTATGGGGGCATACTTCATTCTGTATCCCCGGGCCAAGATCCTGACTCTGATACCGATATTTATTATTCCCTGGTTTGTCGATATCCCGGCTTTCGTTTACCTGGGCTTCTGGCTGGTAATCCAGGTTATGGGGGGAACGGCGGCCCTGGCGGGCGGAGCCGCGCAGATCGCTTTTTGGGCGCACGTTGGTGGATTCGTGGCCGGGATGCTGCTGCACCGGTTATTCCTCCAGGATCGTATTACCGCCTGACCTTCATAATTCCAGGATATCCCGTNNATCCCGTGGCCGAATCAGGTGGTCCGGTTGTTGGGGGAATCCATAAAACAGATTGTTTGGGAATTAAAAGCAGGGATTTCCAATTTAACAGGGAAAACTAATAGGCGGATACAGATAGAGGTGAAGGCTTTGAATTGGCAGGAGACATCCCCGACTGATATAATCGACATTTACCGGAACGTTCTTAAAATCACACGGAATACCGCTGATCAAACACTGACCCGCAGCGAACAGCAAGATCTCATGCTTCGCTTTCTGGACCGCCTCCCCCTGGAGGGAATGCCTGATCTACTGGAACGTCACTCATACCAGCGCTTATATCGCATGTTCTGCTATGATTGGCTCCTCCTTGACTACCGCAATAAGCCCGGAAGTCCTACCATAGCCGAGTTAACCCTGCATAAGCTGGAGGGCACTCTCAATCAACTGGAACTACAGGCTCTGACTAACCTCTCCAAATCATATGTTTCTCCTTATCGCATCTTGACTCTGGAAAATGGTCATGGTTACTTGGAGAACCTGATAAAGCCAAAGTCCAATTACAGAATCACCTGCGAGTTTGAAGGTTTGATGGCGGGGGACATTCTGGTTACCAGACTGTTGCCTGGTCCTAAGCCGTGGCTGTTCATTGAACCGTGGATCCTGTTAATGCCCATCAATCAAAAACTATTGGCCAAGTCGCTCCATCAGGTCATGAAAAAGGCGGGGTACCATAAACGGGACCTTAATCACTTTTGCAAAAAGAAAACCCTGTTGCTCCTGCAGGCTATAAACCAGGAGGTTATCAGCGGCGGGAAAGATATGGAAGAGATGGNNTGGCTTAAGGCAACAATCAATGATCCCCGAGAGACCATCGACCTCTTGAGGTCCAGCCGTGTTTTTCAGGGCCTGCGTGAGGATCGGGAGGAATCTTTTTTGTTTTTTTGCCCTCCAAACCGGGAAAGACTGACCTGGAGTTACATCCTGGTCGAGGAGGAACGAATAGCAGTTGCTCTCCCTCCCCGGGAAGACTCAGGCCCGGTTGTGGAGGCCCTTAACCTGGCGGTCGCACCCACTGGAGAACCCCTGGAATTTATCAAGCTGGACAGCGCCTGTGAACAGATGGCCGGCAGCAATGAACGGATGTTGGAAGATTTGAGCTGCTTCCTGCAGAATCACGAAGAGATGATAGACGATGTTCTGCTACCCCGCCGGCACATCGAAGCAAGCGATGATTGTTCCCGCTCTGATTTCTTTGCCAAGCTCAGCTTTATGTTGGGTGAAAAGCTTCAGAAAAAAGTTTAACCCAAATCATTTTGATCATCGACGCGAAGTAACCTCTATAATTAATGAGAAATCCCGTATCACCTCGCATGATACGGGATACTCGTACAGGTTGGCCATGAAGTATGCAGTTCTTAATTCAACCCTTAAAGTCTGATATTTTGGGGTTCCAGGTAGCTGTTATCACTGGTTCCCGGCTTTTTCGCTCAACCAATGTTTAGACCTGGGGAAAAGCCTGCACACCCATTTCGAAAACCTTTTGATTAAGCTCCAGAGCCGCACCCTCGAAACGCTGTTTAAGAACCTCCTCATAATGGACAACATCAATGGGCACCAGACCGCTTCCCGCCAAACACCCTACCATTAATACGTTGGTCGATACAGCGCTTCCGGCCTGCTTGGCCAGTTCGGTGGCCTCAACCACCTGAACCCGGGCCGCAACCCGGCCAATTTCATTGAGGATTTGGGCGATTTCCGGGTATTTACTCTCCCCGATCAGTGTGCCCAGAGGGTAGTTCGGACGAGAGTTGAGAATTACATGGGTGTCGCTGTTGCCGTATATACGGAAGACTCTCAGGACTTCCAGCGGTTCGAAGCCTACTATCACATCAGCTTCCCCTTTGGGAATAAGTGGTCCGTACTGAAGCTGCCGGGACAGTCGCACATGGCTCATGACTGAGCCGCCGCGCTGCGAGGCCCCGTAAGTCTCACCGATAGTAGTGAGGAAACCTGCGGCCACCGCCGCCGAGCCTACCAGTTCAGATGCCAGTATGTTACCCTGTCCGCCGACGCCACAGATAATTATGTTCAATGGATCCCTGGCCAATGCCATGCTAATCCCTCCCCTCTAATTGAATAGCACCCTGGGGACAGAGGCTGGCACATACCCCGCAACCATTGCATACCACCTCATCGATTCGGGCCTTTCCAGCCGCAGCATCCCAGATGCAGGCCGGACATCCGAAAACCTTGCTGCAAAAGCGGCCGCACCCACAGGCATCGCCCAGGCATTTCTCCTGATCGACCCATACCTTGGGCTTGGGTCCCCGGCGACTCTGAACCAGAGCACAGGTCCGGCGGAGAATCAGGACCTTGACCCCGGGCTGCTGGATCAGTTCATAGATTTTTTCCGTAGTGGCAGCAACATCATAAGGATCTGCAATATAAACATCCGCCCCCATAGCCTGACAGATGCCCTCAATGGAGAAGGGAGCACCCTTTTCTCCCATAGCGGTTTGCCCGGTCCCCGGATGCGGCTGGAAACCGGTCATCGCTGTGGCCTCGTTGTCGAGGATCAGGAAAAGCATCTTGGAGTTATTCCATCTGGCATTAACCAGGCCCGGCAGACAGGCGTGGAAGAAGGTTGAGTCCCCGGCCATGGCCAGAACCGGCTGATTAAACCCAAACTGCTCCAATTTGCCCATTCCGCTGGCCATGCCAATCCCGCCACCCATGCAGAAGAGCGAACTCAAGAGGAAGTGTCCCGCTTTGGCACCGCCCAGGGTGTAACACCCGATATCTCCCATTACTACACCCTGACGGCCATCAATCTCCAGAGCATTCTTGGTAGCAAAGAACGATGCCCGGTGAGGACAGCCCGCACAGAAAGTGAGGTCCCGGGCCGGTATGGCAATATCCTTTTCCGGATCGACCACCACATCGTTGCGGCTTGGCCGCGCCACTCCCAGAACCGCAGAGAGTCCATCCATGACCACATCAGGATTCAATTCTCCGGTCCCTGGACCTCCAGGCCCCTTAATATGACCTGAGGCCTTGCCGAAGAACTTGACCAACATCTCTTTCTGGGCTGCCAATACCATAACGTTGTGCTCCAGGAAGGGATCAACCTCTTCCACCACCAGTACTCTTGGGCACTTCTCCAGGTAGCTCTTAACCAGCTTCGCCGGCAGCGGGCAGGTGGTCCCCAGTTTAAGAACTCCGACCCGGTCAGCTACCCCCAAACGGCTTACCGCCTCCTGGCTGTAGAAACCACCAGTGCCGCTGGTGAGGATAAGGAGTTCGGGGTTTTCCGGCCCGGTATAGGTATTAAACGGAGAGGTCTCAAATATCTCCCGTATCTTGGCCAGTTTTTGATGGGTATAGGGATGAAAAGGATTGAGGGCGATCAGTTTGTCCCACTGTCCCAGCTTATTCGCCGGTTTCTTGGGCAGAAAATCCCCCAGGACCACATTACCACGGCCATGGCATATCCTGGTTACGCTGCGGATGATCACCGGGGTCTGGGTTTGTTCCGAAAGCTCAAACGCCCATTTGGTCATATCCTTCGCTTCCTGGAAGTTTCCGGGCTCCAGGAGCGGCAATTCCGCCCATCGGGCCAGGTTGCGGGAGTCGAATTCGTTGGTGCTGGAATGAGATTCGGGGTCATCGGCAAAAACCACTACCAATCCTCCCCGGCAACCGGAAAGGCCGAGTGACATCAGAAAATCAGCTGCTACATTGGCGCCGTTCTGCTTCATGATACACAGGGCACGGAGCCCGGCAAAGGAAGCCGCGGTAGCCGCCTCAATAGCGACGATTTCGTTGGTCGACCACTCAGCATAATGCCCGAAGGTTTTGGCGGTAGCCGCCATGAAGGACAGGATCTCAGCCGAAGGTGACCCCGGGTAGGAACTGCAGAACTGAACTCCAGCCTCCAGTGCTCCCCTGGTTATGGCCTCATTGCCCATCATCAGGACCTGTGTCCCGGGCTCATTTATGGTGAGAACACTCTGCATTTAATTCACCTCCCCTTCAACGACACTTTTGAACCGGGGACTGGTCAGATCCACCATACTGGTTCCCTCATTCTGAATTCGGTTTAACTCCGCCACCACCCGGCGTTTCTTACCCAGGGCCGCCATTCTGAGTTCCTGAAGCATCGCTGGCGGATACTCTTTAATCTCCAGGACTCCGGCCTTCAGGGCTTTACCCAGCAAGGCCCATCCACGTTCGGAGCGAACAATTAGGGTGTTCCACCCCTCAGCAAATTCAGCTGCCCCTACCGATATATCTGCCAGTTCCGAGGTTACATCCCAGCAAAGGTTGCAGGCCGAGCGGGCAAACTGTTTGGCCTCCTCTACTGATTTGGTGATGGTGCCATCGGCAGTTTTAATCTGTAATTCTCCTTTGGGTATAGCTATTCCGGTTACCTCCTGTCCACCCGCCTCCTGCCTGACATAATCCCGGAATCCGTAAGACAAAGCCCACATGCAGAACAGGCCGATGACCAGAGTGTTATCCTGATTACACTCCTCAGGTACCACCGTCTGGTACTTGCGTACTCCCATGACCTGACAGGGCCTTCCCACAATACCTACCTTCTCCACCCCGGTACGGCGCGCCTGATGCAGAGCCTGCAAGGTGGTAGCGGCAATGTACTTGGAACCAGCGGTTTTACCTATTTCCCCGGCTTCCGTGACCAGTATTGCCTGCGGTGCGAGCCCATCACTGGTTGCGGTTAAAACCGCCCCCTCGATCATACCCTCAGCCATGGCGGTACGGATCAGGGTGGTAACCGTTCCCCCATCCTGGGTCCCTCTGGTCAATTCCGGATTGATCCCCCGGGCCATCCAAACCTGAGTGTACCTCCCGATCAAAGGATCACGACCGTCAACGTCTCCCAGGACTTGCTGTTCCACCGTATCCCAATCGGTAAATGTCCGCGGACAAGCTGCGTAACACTTACCCTCCTCAATACCACAGGGAAAGACTACCGCTATCTTGTCTTCCAGGCTCTTGATATAAGGACATCTCCCTACACAGAGCCCGCACAAGGTGCAAAACCCCTTGTCCTGAACCTCTTCTTTAAGCTCTTTTCCGCCTCTCATATTCACCTCTCCCCTTCAATGTCCTCCAAAAGACCTTACCGCCAACCCTTACAATGGTGGGGGACGTATTTCCTGCGTTATCCCTACCCCCTTTCCCGATCGGGACTAATCAATTGAGCAGCCCAGATTGCGCGAGATTTCGTCGGCCGCCTGGACAACATCCTTGACCAGTTGTGGATATAACTCTCCCAGAATCTTTTCCACCGGTCCGGATATACTGAGAGCTGCGACTATATGACCAAGACGGTCAGATACTGGTGCCCCCACACAGGCAATACCCTTCAACGTCTCTTCGTTATCAACGGCAAACCCCTGCTTACGGACTCTCACCAGTTCTGCCATAAGTGAACCTTTGTCGGTAATGGTGTTGCTGGTAAAAGGGAACAATTCTTCTTCCCGGTATTTTTCGATTTCGGCATCCGGCCGTGCTGCCAACAGGACCTTACCACTGGCCGTGGCATAGGCCGGTATGCTGGCTCCCACTCTGGGGAAGGCCACCAACTTGCCCTTGAATTCGGTTTTCATGATATAGACCACCATGCCCCCAACATATATAGCCAGGTGTACCGCTTCCTCGTAACGGGAAGACAGGCGGTTGGCGGCGTTCCTGGCCGCAGTCTGCAATTCTACAGCATTGCCGTAAACCATGCCCAATTCATACACCTTAACTCCCAGCTGGTACTTGCCGTTCTCCGGGTCCTGAGTCAGAAACCTCCGGGCCTCCAGGGTCTTTACCAGGCCATGAACCGTACTCTTGGGGAGATCCAGGAGTCGACTCAGTTCCGTAATTCCCAGATACCGGACCTGGGAATTGAACTGACACAGCACGGATAAGGCCCGATCAACCGATTGAATCACTATTTCTCCAACCCCTCCTTTGAGTCAAGATACGATTTAAGTACCAGACTCTGACCTGAAGGCTTGGCATTCTCGCCATGCTTCAGCCTATAGCCCGTAAGCTGCGGCTAAATACCCTAACGGATGCATAACCTTCTGTTCCTTCAGTTGTACCCCCAGGTAGAAACGGCATACCGGACACTGGGTAACCACCTTTTCGGCTCCGGTTTCCTTGATATCCTCAAGTTTGTGGGAACGTATCTTCTCAGCCAGTTCGCGGTGTTCCAGATAAAAGGTACCGGCCGCACCGCAGCACCGCCCGGGTTCCTCCATTTCGGACAGCTCAGCCCCGGGGATACTGGCCAATAGGCGGCGGGGAGCTTCATCGACGGTCAGCGACCATCCCCGGTGACAGGGCTCGTGGTAGGTAAACTTGCCGGCCATTTCGCCCGGTTCTACCGCGAGACCCAGATTGTTCAGGTGATCGGTGGCTTCCCAGAATTTCTCACTTACCAGCTTGATCTTTTCCTGCAGGGGATCATTTTCCGGATAAAGCTTGGCTGCCTTGGTCTTGAAAGCCATACCGCAGGAGGTGCAATCGGTGACAATGGCATCAACATCCAACCCGGCCAGGATCTCGATATTGGTACGCATTGACTCCTGGGCACCCTCCAAGTCACCTTCGGCCAGGGAAGGAATGCCACAGCACACGATTCCCGCAGGAATAACTACCTCTACCCCGTTATAGGCCAGCACCTTGACGACGGCGCTGCCGGTGTCAGGGAACAGGAAGTTGGTTCCGCAACCTACAAAATAGGCGACCCGCGCGCGTTTTTCTCCTTGTGCCGCAACCGTGCCGCTTACCTGGCGGTCAAAGGTAACGGAAGCCAGGGTGGGCATCTCCATAGAGGTAATATTCAATTTCTGTGCTACCGACCCGGCTTTGGTCAGCACCCCGGCCAGCCCGCGCTGGTTTAATACCTTGCGCATAACAAACTTCTTCAGGGAATCGACCGCCCCCGATTCAGCGGCGAGTTCAATACGAGCCGCGGTTATGATGTCGTCACACGGTACCATGCTGGAGCAATTGCGGGTGCAGTTGGTACACAGGAGGCAGCGGTTAACGATCTCCTTCACCCGGGGGGTAACCGGCATGGTCTTCTCAATCAGTGCGGCATTGATCAGGTTTAAGCGGGCCCTGGCCACGTGGCTCTCCAGCATGTCTTCCAGATAAACCGGACAGGTGGCCTGACAGTAACCACAGTGAGAGCATTTGTTAATAACCCGGGCATAATCTGTCAATCTTAACACCGGCACTCACCACCTTCCGGCCAAATCTTTCCGGGATTCATTATGTTCAAGGGGTCGAAGGCCTGTTTGATCCGTTTCATGAGCTCAATCTGGACTTCACCCAACTCCCAGGCCAGGAATTCGGACTTGTGAATGCCAATCCCATGCTCACCCGAGATGGTCCCGCCCAATTCCAGACCTTTTTTCAGGAGTTCACCGATCGCAACCTGGGATTTTTCATCCAGTTCCGGACTGGTCTGGAAGTGGAGAATGGTGGGATGGATGTTACCGTCCCCTGCGTGTCCCCCTAAACCTATGCCTACGCCCGTGGATGCCGATACCTCTTGAACCATCCTTACCATCTCCGGCAGCATGCTGCGGGGTACGGTAAGGTCCTCGCTGATGACCCTCTCCATGATGGTCAGCATTAAGGGATACAGGTTGCTCCGTGCCCTCCAGTAACTGGCAGCCTCCCTCTCATCCTCGATTACCCTTACATCACGCGATTTCATTTCTTTACACAGGCCGCTAATTACAGCGGTGTCATAGTCCACCTGACTCCGATTCCCATCCACCTCTATCAAGAGGTACGCGTCGGCATCGCCTGCCAGGGGCGGAGAAATCATATTGTTCATAAGCCCCACTGCTCCCTGACTCAGGTATTCCAGCATGGCGGGAACAGTACCCCGGGCAATAATCTCTGCGACTATTTCTGCTGCCTGCTCGGGGCTTTCACAGGTCACGACTATGGTCCTGTGCTCTGGCGGCAGAGCAATGAGCCGCACATTGATCCGGGTAATGACCCCCAGGGTCCCTTCTGACCCGGTCATCAGGTGGGTGATATCATACCCCACCGATTGCTTGACGAATTTACCTCCGCTGTTGATGACAGTTCCGTCGGGCAGTACAATCTCCATACCTAAAACATAATTACCGGTGGTACCGTACTTAACTCCCCGGGGTCCCCCGGCCCGGGTAGCCACGTTGCCTCCCAGGGTGCAGACACTCATACTTTGGGGGTCAGGCGGGTAAAACAACCCCATTTTTTCTACGGTTCGATGGAACCTGGACAGAACCAGCCCGGCCTCAACTGTGGCCGTCATGTTGCGCTGATCTATCTCCAGGATCTGGTTCATGCGCTTCATATCCATTACAATCCCACCATGTACCGGGGTGCAGGCACCNNGAGAGACCGCTGCCGGCTCCGCGTGGTGTGACCGGAATCTGGTGTTTGCTGGCATATTTCATAACCCGGCTTACCTCTTCAGTACTGTTCGGAAGCACTACCGCATCGGGCATACTGCGTTTAAAATAATGGGTGGCATCATTGGTATAGGCCAGCAGATCCTCAGGATCGGTTCTTACCCGGTTTTTATCCATTAAAAGTCCCAAGTCAAGAGATAACCCTTTCACAAACGCATCCCCTCCCATACGTGATACTGATTCAAACCCTTTGTATCACCTCTCTCCTTAACGGGGAGAACAGGACACCTTCATGCTGTGATGGTTTCGTGGTTCATACTGAGACACCGTACTCCCCATGTTTTGGCGCAGGTCTTATTAATAAGGTAGGGGTACACTTATCCAGGACTTTGCCAGGCCAGGACGTTACGCGGTCTCGCTCCCCTCTACCAGGACAATGCCAACCTCCAGGGGACCGTGCATCCCCAGGGTGGGAGTCAGCAGTATATCCGCAGTGCGGCTTACCCCCGATATTATGGTCACTGCACTGGGCATGTGTTTTTGCTGTTTGATTACCAGGTCCAGGTCCTTCATGGTTTTAAGCAGTTGGCTGGTGTATAGTATCGCGATATGAATCGGAGGACTGACGGATGGTAGCCGTGGAGCACTCGCCCGGTGAAATATGACTACCGATGCGGTTTCGGCCACCCCCCAGTCGCAGCAGGTAATCCCCACATCACAGGCGAAAGCCTTGTCCAGATACTCCTTCTCACTCAATTCCCAGGTTGAAATATACTCGGCATTCAATTCCTTCGCTGTCTTCTTCAGTGCGGTGGCATCGAGCCGCTTATCCTCCACCACCAGCATGGACTTTACTTCTTTTTCACCCAGGAGTTCAGCTACTCCCCGGGCTATCGCATCCTTGCCCGGGACCACGGTGACTTTTGCCGATACTATCTGGGCTTCACGCAGGAAAACCTCAACCTCCCCTTTGGCTATCTGCCGGGGCTCGCCGGCAGCGGGTTCGGCGGGTGACACCNNGTCCTAAGACGTCCCAATATCTCTTCGCGAGCGTTACTGGCCATGAGTCACACTCCTTTCTTTGCCTGCGTTAAGCCGGGTCTTCTGAGATTCCTGAGAGGCCCACCACTCCCGGAAGGTATAGGGAGCCGGAGCCGGGAGGTCTCTATACTGGAACCATCCCTTGAGTATGGGCAGAGCTTTGATGCTGCCGCCTTGCGTATATTTTTTAAGGAAGGCTCGCCCTAATCTGGCACCAACCCGGTAGCGCCATGGCGAACGCATCCCCCAGGCAAACAGTTTCATGAACCGGGTACCTTCTTTGGGTTCTTTTTTCACATTCAGAGCCGGGAACCCGTGGATCACCATCTGCCGGTAACGGTTGAACATGTCCAGGTGCTTGATGCCTCCCGGACATACCTCCTGGCAGAACCCACATTGGGTACAGGCTTCAAACAGGTCCTGGCTGCGGTTTATACCCAGGAGCAGCGGGTTTAAGACCGCACCCATGGGACCGGAATAAATCCAACCATAGGTAGGTCCACCAATGCGGGTGTAAATGGGACATACCCCCAAACAAGCCCCGCACCGGATACAGCGCAAAGCCTGGCGCAACTCGGGATCCTGATAAAACGCGGTTCGGCCATTATCCAGGATTACGATGTGCAGCTCATCAGGGCCGTCACTCTCTCCATCCTTACGGGGACCGGTGATCATCGATACATAGGAAGAGATTTTCTGACCCGTACAGCTCTTGGTCAAAAGTCCAATGGCCTCCAAAGCATCCCCTACGTCAGCAACCACCTTCTCAATACTCATCAATGCGATATGTACCGGTGGTTTGCTGGTAGCTAGGCGGATATTGCCCTCGTTTTCCACCAGGCAGATGGAACCGGTTTCCGCTACTGCTACGTTTACTCCGGTTATCCCAACCCCTGCGGTGGCAAACTTATCACGCAGGTAGACCCGGGCTGCCCGGCCCAGAGCCACGGGGTCAAGGGTCGGTTCAATCCCCATGAGGTTGACAAAGAGGTCCGAAATTTCCTCAGCCGACAGGTGAATGGCCGGACCCACTATGTGGAAGGGCGGCTGATGGAGTTGCTGTACAATGAACTCACCCAGGTCTCCTTCATAAACCTCCACCCCTGCCTTTTCCAGGAAGTGGTTGAGTTCAGTCTCCTCACTGACCATTGACTTGCCTTTAACTGCCAGCTTTATCCCTTTGGCAGTCACAATATCCGTAATGATTTGATTGGCCTCCTGGGCGTTACTGGCCCAATATACTTTGGCCCCGGCAGCGGTAGCCCTCTCCTCAAACCTTTCCAGAAGTTCCGACATATTTTCCACACTGCGGGCCCGGATATCGGCCACATCCCGCATAACCTGAGCCGGGTCGGCGTAGCTCTGCAGGGCATAACTCCTCAGGAATTTAAAGACGCCAGCAACCCTGGCGGCCAGCTGCCGCTGACGCTCATTGTTTAAGCTCTTTAACACCATTTCGCGGTAGCGCTCGGTTTGCGGAATCATGCCGTCACCTCCCTCAGATTGGCAGCCAGGAACTGTGCGAGGTGCATCACCTTTTTCTCGGGGTTGTGGCGCATAATATATCCAGCAATGTTCAGCAAACAGCCAGGATCAGCCAGCAACAGGATATCAGCCCCGCTATTTACGAAGTTCTGTACCTTGTCTCCCACAATCGCTCCCGACAATTCGGGGAATTTTAATGCAAATTCCCCCCCAAAACCACAGCAGGTGTCCGCTTCAACCAGTGGTACCAGTTCAGTCCCCTTGACTCCGCTGATCAATCGTTTTGGCTGCTGGTCAATACCCAGGTGGCGTAAAAGACTGCACGACTCGTGATAGGCTACTTTACCCGGGTACTGGGCCCCCAGGTCCTCCACCCCCAAGACATCCACCAGGTATTCTGACAGTTCATAAACCCGGGATGCCACGTCACTCGCCCTTTTTTGCCAGGCAGGTTCATCTTTCAGGACCCGGGGATAAAGATGCTTGACGGTATAAACGCATGACCCGGCGGGACAGACTATACATTCATCCTTCTCAAATATCTCCACAAATCGTTTCGCCAGATCCACCGCCAGATCAACATGACCGGATGTGATGGCTGGATGCCCACAGCAGGTCTGTTCTGGACGGTAGTAAGGATTTCCACCTGCACGCCGGATTATTTTAACCATGGCTTGGCCCAAATCGGCTAACAGCAGGTCTACCGAACAGGGAATAAAAAGCGATACCCCCTCCATAACCCAACTCCTTTCCACAGTCTTATAACCTACCTAAGAGTTCAGGTATTCAAGCGTTAAGGTATGCAGGTTTAAGGCAGTACCACCTCCCCTGTACGTGAAGGATTTCCTGTGCAAAGCCCTTCAATTTGCGACGAGCAGAATTCAACCACTCTCACCGGATGTCATATAGTTCCAAATGGTTGTTGGTCCGGGGACTGACTTTCTGAAATTCTACCGATAAGTTTGGTTGGTCCAGCGATAAACCGCTAAATTCCGAAACCTGTAAAGCGGTAAAGCCGGTAACGGACTTTGCATTAAAGGACTGAACTGAGCCTCTTGTTCGGTATCCTGGAAAAACGTTCGGCCATGTCGGCAACAACTGTGCTGGTTGATGCGAATAATCAGAAGTGTTTACGCGTGTTGGATGTATGTTGGCAGGATGTAAAGGAAAGACGAAGATGCTTTAATTGTGTCCGGTTTGATACCTCCCAGAAAAAGATATGGAACCAAGGAGCCATTTATTCCAGACGCAGTCTGGTTAGTGAATTGTTACCTATATTCTAGCAGTATAAATTAGATTTGTCTGCCATTTATATTTATTATTTGTTTATTTCAACTGTAATGCTATTAAATATATCAGTAAGGTATAATGTGCCATATTCCCGTGTGATCATGGTTCTTACCGACCTTGATCTGCCCAAAGCGTTCTCCCGATTCCTGTTAACAAAACCTGGACCATACAGAACCAGTAATTGGCGGCAACTGCCTGGAACGTTTTTTCGTCAATAAAATTAAGGTGTACAAGCTTTTACTCTTGGAGGAATCGGCACCATGTCCAAAGCACTCAGAAACTCTCGGCAAATTACGATTGAACGTCTACGGGAATTCCTGAAGGAATCAGTCAATCTGGAACCCGAATTGGAACAGTTTATCAAGACTCTGCTGCTCACTTTGGAGTTTTCGGAACAGGAAAACTTCAACCAGTTTCCTCCATCACCAGATCACCCGTCCAAATTCCAACACTGAGCTACAGGTTCTCTCTCCGCATATTCCACCGCAATCCGGCATAGGTTTCATAAAAGGTTCATAAAAACTGGTCGGGGCGTTTCCTGTGTCACTTTTATTAGTATTGACGTGACAAAGGAGCTATCCCCTGTAACGCCAAGGGGGGGTTGATTAATGAGTAGAGCGGAAACCGGCAATGAATGCTGGGCCACCAACCAGGTCACTATTTTCCTTTTGCTTCTGGCGATGGTTCTGATGAGAGATAGTATTGACAATGAGCTTATTCAGGCCGTCTGCCTGGCATGTTTATTGTCACTGATAATTAGTGAGGTGGAAATGAACCGGGATACTGATCCCATTTCTGACATGAGATCCAACCCTGCCACTGCTGCGGATTCCAGCGACGAGTATTTTCCCTCCGATATTGGTCCCTCTTCAGAAGTGTTGGAGGATTCGGATGCGGAATCTACCCCATACTCTGATGATGATGAAATTGAGGCCGGCAAGTCCCCCGCTCATCAGAAAACAGCATCAGATATCTCCACCCGTCGCCCTATCGAAGCATACAGCAGCATGACCAGTGGGACAGAAACCACACACAACCAGGGCATAACCTGGAAGCCCATGCCGCCAAAGTCGATCGTACCTACGAAGCACCTTCCCAATAAGGACTCTCAAAGTTTATCAATCCGGTTTGTTCCCTAAGCCGGCACATGAGGGCGATCGCAAGCGGGTCCGCCTGGGTCTTCCCCGGATTAATCACATACCCTTCCAATGCATGAGCGTTCAGACAGAAAAAGGCTTTTCGTCGGTTCTCATTATGGGACGTTCGAGTGTGATTTGATTCATGGCAGGACATACAGTCCTGATCAGCGTGCCCTCAGATAACCAGGATGGTTTCGCTACATCTTGTTGGCATTATAAGGTATGCAAAAGAAAAAAAGGTCCTCCTAATGGACCTGATTAAATCTGGTGCGGGTGAAGGGATTTGAACCCCCACGGTTGCCCACCGGATCCTAAGTCCGGCGCGTCTGCCAGTTCCGCCACNNATAAGCTTGTTAAACGACAACAATCATTTTACTACGGGTCCCAATCCTAGTCAAGACGGGTTTTCTGCATGGGTTTAAGCTGCGGGAAGCCTGTCACCTAATAATCGTTCCCCCGAAACATCCGACCGGCTTTCAATACATTATGAAAAGGATCTGCCAATCCAAACTCAGCACCAACATTGATTAACCCCCCTCACCATTCTACGGATTAGTAACCGCACCTTTCTCCGGTAATTTTTGTTGTTTTTGGTCTTTCTCTGCGTAACCCATTAAGGCATACTAACAGTAACCCATGAAGTTCTGTACATAACCTGCCGGGAGGCCAGATTCAATGATTGAAAGCACAGATTTTACCGTCAAATTCTGGGGAGTGAGAGGTTCTATTCCCGTACCTGCACCCTATACGGTTCGTTACGGTGGCAACACCTCCTGTGTGCAGGTTCAAATCGGCGAGCGCCTTATTATTCTTGACGCGGGCTCCGGAATCTATCATCTCGGCCAAGACCTGCTTCAGCGAGGAACTGCAATCAGGGGAGAGATTTTCATCACCCATTGCCACTGGGACCATATTCAAGGGTTTCCCTTTTTCTACCCCGGATTTGAATCCGGCAACCATTTTACGGTTTACGGACAGAAAAACGGGGACTTCACCCTGTTTGATCAACTAACCGGTCAGATGACCTTCCCTTATTTTCCGATAAAACTCCAGGATATGGGCGCTCGATTGGATTTCCAGGAATTGATGGCGGGTGCGAGTCTTGATCTGGGTGACGGTATCCTGGTCGGAACCATGGCCAATAACCACCCCGATGGTGGTCTATCCTACCGGATCCAACACGCCGGGAAATCCTGCTGTTATATTACCGATCATGAACATCGCCCCCACCTTGATTCCGCAGTGATCGAGTTTATCCAAAACTCTGATCTGGTTATTTTCGATACCAGCTTTACCGAATCAGAATACCGGGGAGACGGAGGAGCCCCCTCCCGAGATGGCTGGGGACATTCAACCTGGCAGGAAGCAGTCAGGCTGGTCATGGAAGCAGATGCCAAAAGGCTCGTTCTCTTCCACCACGCCATAAACCGTACTGACGATGGTCTGGCAGAGATAGAATGGCTGGCCCAGCAGCGTTTCTCTGACTGTTGGGCGGCTCGTGAAGGTATGGTGATAACCTTATGAAACCATTCACTGCTGAAATACTGGATCAAGTCGAAACTCTTCTAAACATCGGGATAGCCTTGTCCGGCGAAAAGGATCACAACCGTCTCCTGGAGATGATTGTTACCGAAGCGCGGCGGGTCACCGGTGCTGATGCTGGAACCCTTTATCTTTGCGAAGGTAATCATCTGGTATTCAAGATAATTCAGAATGAGACCTTGAATATCTTTCAGGGAGGCAAAGGTGAGCAGATCAACCTGCCACCAGTTCCGATGAAAGAAGAAAACGTTGCCTCATGGGTAGCGCTTCACCGCCAGGCGGTTAATTTTCCGGATGTTTATAACGCCCAGGGATTTGACTTTTCCGGTCCCAAAAACTATGATAAGCTGACTGGTTATCGTACCGGCTCGATGCTGGTGGTTCCGTTATGCAACCATGAGGATGAGATCATCGGTGTACTGCAGCTGATCAATGCCCGGGATGAAAAGGGAGGATATAAGGCTTTTGCACCTCACTATGAAAAGGTGGTAACCTCCCTGGCTTCTCAGGCCGCCATTGCTCTTACCAACATGCAGTTTATGCAGGATATTGAAAACCTCTTTCGCTCTTTTGTGGAGGTCATGGCCACCGCTATCGATGCCCGTACTCCGTACAACGCCAATCACACCCGGCGGGTGGCATCCCTGTGTCAGAGGATTACCGCAATGCTTAACCAGGTGACGGAGGGTTACTGGGGAGTTCAATACTTTGATGAGGAACGGATCGAGCAACTGGTTATGGCAGCCTGGCTGCATGATGTAGGTAAAATAGCGGTTCCCTTGACTGTCATGAACAAATCCACCCGGCTGGAGGAGCGCCTGGAGCTGGTCTTGCAGCGTCTGGACTATATTGCTGCCAATCTTCAAATACAATCCCTGCAAGCCCGGCTAAGGGGAGACGACTACTGTGACCTTGATGATGAACTGAGCAAGGTGGAAAAAGCCAGGGCTCTGATACTCAGGGTCAACGATCCCGCAACAGTAGTGACCCCCGAAATCGTTCAGGAACTCATACATATAAAAGAACACGTGTACCAGGATCGGTCAGGACAATCACGTCCGTGGCTTACCCCGGAAGAAGTGGAGGCCTTAAGCGTGGCTCGCGGGACATTAACTGAGGAAGAACGACGGGTTATGGAAGACCATGTACAGTTTACCAACCGCATGCTGGCGAAAATTCCCTTTACCCGTAAATATAAAGACGTACCTTATTGGGCCGGAATCCACCATGAGCACCTGGATGGCAAAGGGTATCCTATGGGATTACAGGGTGATGCCATCCCTCCTGAGGGCAGAATCCTGGCTTTGCTTGACATTTTTGATGCCCTCACCGCCGCTGACCGACCTTACAAGAAAGGTATGAGTCCCGAGGATGCTCTAAGAATCATGAATTATATGGTGAGGGACGGCAAGCTGGACGGTGAACTGCTGGCTCACTTCAGCGCGTCCAGGGTATGGGAAGATCTTGATTAACTATGAGGGGGTTAAATATTGTCTGAGTCAACTCCAAGACCAAGATTGTTTGCGCTCCTGATAATTGCTGTTGGTTTGTTATGGTTGCTTAACAACCTCGGATTGACCCGTTTGGAACTGGGAGATCTCTTCAAGACCTATTGGCCAGTATTGTTCGTTGTATGGGGAATTGACATGCTGGTACGCGGTATCCCGGATCATAATGGCAAAAAGGTCGGATCAGGTGCATTAATTACCGGGGTCCTCCTGGTAATCCTGGGGCTGGCTTTGGTGGCTCGTAACCTGGGTTATCTTGATTATGATTTCTCCCAATTGTGGGGATTGTTATGGGCCGTGCTGCTGATCCTGCTGGGGATAGCAATTTTAAAACGGCCTTCAACGGAACCAGGACGCATCCGCTTCGCCCTTATGAGTGGCCTGGAAATGAAAAACCCCGGATGGAAGCTTTCCTCAGGTGGTTGGACCACCATAATGGGTGGAGTGGAACTTGACCTGACGGTCGCTGAAATTCCACCCGGTGAGACATTCCTTAATTTGACTGCCATAATGGGAGGGATCAACCTTCGCGTCCCCCGCAACCTGGGAGTTACCTGTCGGGGTACAGCCATTTTGGGAGGAATAGAATGCCTGCGCCAGAGTGACGGAGGAATCTTCGCCAACAACCACGTTGAGCGTAAGGGGGACGGCCAGTCAACTCTGGTGATCAATGCGCTTGCTGTACTGGGGGGTATAGAAATCAAGGATTGAATGCGTACTGGTTTTGTACCGGCCTTCCGGTATTAAAGCTGGATGTCGGGCATGCATAGATATGGGGGCATCGTCAGCTGGTGCCCCTTTTTCAGGCTTGGCCGAGTATTTCTTCTGGGTCAATGTCGACTATAGTCCACCATAAATCACGACCAGGCCCTGCTAAAGTTGTATATTTGGCCGGCTGATGGAATATAAAGGAAGGAATTCAGTGCTTGTTCTCTGGAACGAAGTGTGCCTAAACTTATTATGATTCATAACGAGCTTTTGGTCCGTTGCTGCTATTAAAGAGGTGTTTTACTGGTGTCAAGTCCCCAACCTATAGGTTTGTTTGATTCTGGAGTAGGTGGAATCTCGGTGATGAAAGATATCCGCCGACTTCTGCCTGCCGAGGAAATCCTTTATTTCGCAGATTCACTACACTGCCCGTATGGCAACAAGCCTACGGAGATAATCCGGCAGCGGGCCCAGGCAATCAGTAGTTTTCTTCTGTCCCAGGGTGCCAAAATGATCGTGGTGGCCAGCAATACCACCTCGATAGCGGCGCTGAATGAGGTACGGCAGACAGCAGGAGTCCCGGTGGTGGGGATTGAACCCGCTGTTAAACCAGCCTCTTCTGCTACCCGCAATGGACGGGTAGGGGTGCTGGCGACAGGGGTCACCCTGGCGGGAGAACGATTCGTTTCACTGGTGGAAAGATTCGGTGACGGGGTTGAAGTACATACTCAACCGTGTCCCGGCCTGGTTGAAATGGTCGAAAAGGGCCTTTTGGACCATCCGGAGACGGAGGCACTGTTAGCTGGCTATCTGAACCGGTTACTTGACGTTGGAGTAGATACTGTAGTACTGGGATGCACCCATTACCCCTTCCTGCGTCCACTGGTAGAAAAGCTTACCGGCGATGGGGTTATTACTATCGACACCGGCCTGGCGGTGGCGAAACAGGTTTCCCGCGTGCTGGAGAATCATGACCTTTTAACTCCGCACCGGGTTCCCGGACACGAGCACTTCTATACCAGCGGTAATCCCCGGGACATACAACCGGTAATCCGCAAACTATGGAACGATCCCAACCTCACGGTGGAGCAGGTTCTCGTCTGATGGGGGACCAGGTCAGGGGGGCTGTTTAATTCGGAGACTCCATAGATATTTCGGGAACGGTATTTCGGGGACACCATACTTATTTGGGGACGACACCAGATTATTATGGCGNNAGTATATCCATCCGCCGTAACAATCTCTGGTATGGTTTCCTTTAGATTTTTTTATGGTGTCCCCGAAATAGCTAATCAGTTACCGGCCTTTGAAAATAGGCTTTCTCTTTTCCAGGAAGGCCCGGGCGCCTTCTTTGAAATCCTCGGAGGCCCAGGCCTGGACCTGGTTCATGTTCTCCAGTTCGGACTGCTGGTACCAATCGTTAACCATGGCCTGGCGCAGGATCTTCTTGTCCAACCGAACCGCAAACAACGGCTTTTCTACCAGGCGATCAGCAAGGGCCAACGCTTCTGTCAAGACCTCCTCGTGGGGAACCAGCTTGTTAACTATGTTAAACCGCAAAGCGTCCTCGGCAGAGAGAAGATCTCCGAACCATAAAATCTCAGCGGCTTTGTTGTAACCTACTTTGCGGACCAGGAAATAGGTGTTTCCTCCATCCGGACACAGGCCGATGTTGATGAAGTTGAAACCGAAACGGGCTTTTTCCGAGGCCACGATGATATCGCAAGCCATCATCATCGAAGTAGCAGCACCAGCCACGACTCCATTAACCGCAGCGATAACCGGTAATGGCAACTCATAGATCTCCTCAATCATACCGGTAGAAAAGTCGTACTGTTCCTTGGCCTCGATAGCGGTTTGCGGTCCTCCCATAAGTGAGTTTATGTCACCACCTGCTGACCAGGCATTGCCACTGCCAGTGATAACCAATACCTTGATCTCAGCACTCTCGCGGACTATCTTGACCGCTTTCTTGATATCCAGCAGGATCTGCTCATTAAAAGAGTTCATCTGCTTGGGCCGGTTCATGGTAAGGAGAGCTACCCCGTTTTCCCTTACCTCAAATTTAATCGCTTCCCACACTTGATAATCATCCTTTCCTGTCAGTTTAATGCTGCACGTGACGCAGGCCTACACCCATACCGTCCCACAAAACACGAATAATTACCCTAATTCGCCCGGCAACCATCCGGTTCCTCTTTTGCCAGTCAACGGCATCGGATTAAGAACCCAAGCCCCGTATGTTCGCCTTAAGATGCCCATGTTAACTGAACCCAGCAAATTATTGTATGGTTAAAAGCACGTATAACCTGTTGGATGGATACAAGCCAGGTCAGCAGTAACGATGTAGTTAACCTTCAAGACTTACTGATAACGCTTATATTCTAACTATCAATGCTCCCCTGACAACAAAATAAGGGAGTGAACACCTAAGCTCACTCCCTTTTGGCAAATTGTCCAATTACAGTATACCGGTTAACAATTAGTCAACCTTGATACCCGCAATCTTCTTAACCATATCTTTTCTCTTCTTGATGTCATACTGGGTGGTGATAGCGATCTGTTCCATAATTGGGGATCCTCCACCATGGTAGTTACCATAGTTCATTGAACCACCGGAATGTGAGCAGGTGAAGTCAATGAACTGGAACCAGAACTTAATCTGATCGTCAATGGGAATCTTGGGATTCCGATTGAGATATTTGCGGAGAAGATCCTTGATTTCCGGATGATCGAAGTCTCTCTCCTGCGGGAAGGTTGCCGGTAGTCCACCAGCGATATTACACAGGATTTCCTGCTCATGGAATACGGCCTCACCAGTCAGGCACCTTCCAACGTTTGCATAGATGGAGTTCGGAATATAGCTCCCGGGGCCATAAGGAACGAAGCCCTTGCCAGGCATATAAACTTCAGGCTTGCCAAGGTCGGAAGCGGTATAACCTGCGGCATATCCGAGTTCGCCGGTCATGATCAGTTCAGCCAGCATCTCTCTGACATGAGAGGTCTTCTCGATTCCGTTGATCTCAGCAGCATTGGCAGCCAGACCAAGAACATAGTCGAGGCAGGCCGGTTTGCAGCCGGAATAGCTATGACGGTGGAAGAGTGCAAACAGCAGTGCAGCTACGCCGCCATGTTGAGTTTCCCCACAAAGGAATACGCGATCCCAGGGAACAAAGGTATCATCAAAGATGATGTAAGAATCGGTGTATCCAGTGTCAAATCCCCTCTTGAAGGTCTCACGAGGATGATTGTTATGGAAAGAAACTACCTGTTTAACTTCGGGATGGTCCGAAGGAACTGCAAATGCCAAAGCATATGCCTTCTCATCCGGCATCAGAGCACGGTTCGGGACCACCAGAATCTCGTCGGAAATGGAGGCTTCAGAAATATGAATTTTACAGCCTCTGACCACGATTCCGTCGGCTTTCTCTTCAACTACCCGCACATACATGTCAGGATCAGTCTGTTGAGCCGGTCTTTTCAGCCTTTCGCCCTTTTGGTCGGTCTGGGCGCAGNNCAGGTCATTCTTCTGGAAGTATTCCACCCACTTGAGCCAGTTCGCATAGTAATCAGTCTTCCGATCTGGGTTCTTGGAAGCTTCAAATGATACTGCATTGATAGCGTTGGCAGCATCAATACCCATACATCTCTGGATACACTGTCCCACTTTGTTACACAATGCACGGGTCATGTCCTGTTTCTTGTGCAGGTCGGTTGTGCTTTGGTGAATGTGATTGAAGCGGTTAATGGTCTCACCAGTAAGGTGAGAAGTGGCCGTGCAGAGATCCTTCAGTTCGGGGTCCCATGCGGCGTCAAATGTCAGGGACATAACATTTATGGCGCCTTCTTGAAACGGATCAAGCCGGTCGATTTTTTGGCCATTGAAGTACAAGTTCTTGTTCTTCTTGGCCAAGTCTTTTCTGTATTGTTCGCTTGTCCTCATTCAGTAATCTCCTCTCCTAAAATTTATTGTTCCATTCTTATTACAATAATAGCCCTTAAATAATATTAATTCAATAGTTCATTGTAATAAGGTATACAATTGTCCTCTGGTCTTTCTGGAACTCCTTTGGTTTTTGTGTCATATTGTCACGCCAGCAACACTCGTTGGCAATTATCTGCCAGTCTACAGGGGGTTTCCCCACTTATCCGCTTCTGGAAGCAGATCCAACAAACCATAATATCCAACTTCTGAAAACCACATATCACGACCACAGTTTGGACAGCAAAGAACCCGTTCTTTCGGATTGAAATAATTACTTTCCCGGCACAAAGGACACTCAATCACCTGACAGTCATTCTGTTCCCGGTTAGCTATCTTCATGGTAGTGTTGCTAAATAATGCCATAATCGCACCTCCTTTACCGCTAATTCAAGTGTGAATGTCCCTATAGTATAGTTTTATCATATTTCGACACATTATTGGCTTTTTCCTATTCCATTTCCGTTTTTTATGTCCATATTTCACTTGCTACTTTTAATTTCCATTAAAAAAGACCCCACATATTAATAGGGCCTTTCAATATATGAAGTTTATTAGTTGGGCGTAGGGGACCTTT